>NZ_RZQP01000049.1:0-34250 GCF_003998165.1 Mesorhizobium sp. M7A.F.Ca.US.007.01.2.1
CGGGGAGGAAGGCGCCCGCCACAGGCTTGGCCGCGGCCTCGGAGAAATCCTTCGCAGCCTGACGATCGAACAGAGCCTGCGGCGCGTGGTCATTGCCGGCGGCGACACGTCGAGCCACGCACTCGGCGAGATTGGCGTCGATGCCCTGACAATTCGCATGCCGCTGCCCGCTTCGCCGGGCTCGCCGCTTTGCGTTGCCCATTCGCGCGTCAAGGCGATCGACGGACTGGAGGTCGCGCTCAAGGGCGGCCAGGTCGGGACCGATCGCTATTTCTCAGCCATCCGCGACGGCCTCGGCGGTTGAAACAGCCAGCGCCTGCGTCCAGGTGTTGGCCGTGAGAACATCTCAGCGCCCGAAATACGCCTTGCCGGGTGGAAATCCCGGTAACACCCGGTATTATCTGCGAAAATACCGAAATCGGGAGGATGCCGGGTGCAGACCAAGAAGATCATCAACGATGGCAACCGCGCAGTCGACGAGATGCTGGAAGGCATCCTGGCAGCGCATCCCCGTCATCTCAAAAGCGTGAACGGCAGCCCACGTTCGATCATCGCCTGCGACGGGCCGCGCCAGGGCAAGGTGGGCCTCGTCATCGGCGGCGGCTCGGGCCACGAGCCGAGCTTTCTCGGCTTTGTCGGCAAGGGCTTGGCTGACGCTGCGGCCATCGGCAATGTCTTTGCCTCGCCACCGCCGGACCCGATCCTCGAATGTGCCAAGGCAGTCAGCGGCGGCGCCGGCGTGCTGTTCATGTACGGCAATTATGCCGGCGACGTGATGAATTTCGACATGGCGGCCGAGATGGCGGCGATGGACGACATCGAGGTGCGCACGGTGCTGAGCACCGACGACGTTGCCTCGGCACCGCGCGACCAGCGGCACAAGAGGCGCGGTGTCGCCGGCAATTTCTTCATCTTCAAGGCGGCCGGCGCCGCCTGCGACCGGATGTTGTCGTTCGACGAATGCGAGCGCATCGCCGGCAAGGCCAACGACCACACCTTCACCATGGGCGTGGCGCTGTCGCCCTGTTCGCTGCCGCAGACCCGCCGGCCAAATTTCGAGATCGGGCCGGACGAGATGGAGATCGGCATGGGCATCCACGGCGAGCCCGGCATCGCACGCGAAAAGTTGAAAACAGCCGATGAGATCACCGACGAGATGCTGGACAGGATCCTCGACGAGATGGCGCCGGCGCGCGGCGACAAGGTCGCGGTGCTCGTCAATTCGCTGGGCTCAACGCCGCTGATGGAACTCTACATCATGAACCGGCGCGTGAAGCAGAGGCTTGATGAGATCGGTGTGTCCATCCACGCAAGCTGGGTCGGCAATTACTGCACCTCGCTCGAAATGGCCGGGGCCTCGATCACGCTGCATCGGCTGGACGGCGAGTTGCAGACGATGCTGGACCACCCCTGCGACTGCGCCATGTTTCGCGCCGGCTAAACCCACTCTGTGGCAAGGACTAAGACATGACGACAATCGATACTGCCCGCCTTGTCACGATGTTCGCGGCGATCGCAAACTCCATGTCAGCAGACAGGGACAGGCTGTGCGCGCTTGACGGGGTTATCGGTGACGCCGACCACGGCATCGCGATGGAGCTTGGATTTTCCGCTGCGCGCGATGCGGTGGCCGGACTGGACACCGCGGCGACCGATCCGACCACCTTGCTGAACACGGCGGCAAAGTCGTTCCTGAATGCGGTCGGCGCCTCCTCCGGTCCGCTCTATGCGACCGCGCTCATGCGCGCCGCGGCAGCCGTCAAGGGCAAGACGGCGCTCGACGACGCGGATGTGGTCGCCCTGTTCCAGGCCATGGCCAAGGGCATTCAGGATCGCGGCAAGGCAGAGCTTGGCGAAAAGACGATGATCGATGCATGGGCGCCGGCGGGGCAAGCGGCGGGCGAAGCGCTGGCCTCAGGCAAGGATCTGGCCGCCAGTCTCAAGGCCGCCGCCCAGGCTGCAAAGGCAGGCGCGGAAGCGACCAAGTCGATGGTCGCCACCAAGGGCCGGGCATCGCGCCTCGGCGAACGCTCGCTTGGCCACATGGACCCGGGCGCCGCCTCCGCCGTGACCGTGATCGAGGCGATGCGGGTCGCCCTAACCGACTGATCAGCAGCGGACTGCCGCGTCTTTCAGCGCTTGGCGTCGAGCTTGTCGATGGCCTGCACGTTTGTGGCGGAGGGGCCATTCGGATCAAACTCGGAGGCAAGCCATGCGTCGGCGATCGATTTCGCCAGTTCGGGACCGATGACGCGGGCGCCCATGGTGATGATCTGGGCGTTGTTGGACTTGGCGGCGCGCTCCGCGGAATAGGTATCGTGGGTCAACGCGGCGCGAATGCCCGGCACCTTGTTGGCAGAGATGCTGACGCCGATGCCGGTGCCACAAAACAGGATGGCCCGGTCGTAGTTGCCGTCGAGAATTTCGTGGCCGACCGAGGCGGCGATATCGGCGTAGAAGCCGGCCTGGCTCAGGTCGACGACCTGCAACTCCGGCTTGGTGGCGAGATGCTTGGCGATGACATCGAGCAGCGGCTTGCCGGCGCTGTCGGCTCCGAGTGCGATCTTCATGATGATGAACTCCTTTGCTTTTGTTTCTATCTCTTTGATTTGACGCAATTCCGGACGGAAAACCGCTTCACACTTTCCTGGAATTGCTCGCGCGGTCAGCGCGCGATGGCGGCCGACGCCTTTTTCAGAATGTCGATATAGCCTTCCGCTTGCCACGCCGAGCGGCCGATGAACAGGCCATCAATATGCGGCTGGCCGATAAGTTCGGCCGCGTTGCCGGGATTTACGCTGCCGCCGTAAAGCACAGGCGGGGCAGCCGGCAGCCGGTCAGCGGCGACCTGCTTGATCAGCGCCTGCTGCTTGTCGGCATAGTCGGCGCTGGCGGGAATGCCCTTCTCCCCCATCGCCCAGACGGGCTCGTAGGCAAAGAGGATTTCCGCCTTCGGTTGATCGCCGCTGAGCTCCTGCAGCGCGCCGAGAACCTGTGCCGTCAACACCGCCTCGGCGCGGCCTGATTCACGCTCGTCCAGCGTCTCGCCGACGCAGATCAGTGGCACGAAACCGTGCCTGACAGCAGCCGCCGTTTTCAGTCCGACAGTCGCATCCGTCTCGCCGAAATGCTCGCGGCGCTCGCTATGGCCGAGTTCGATTACATCCAGCCCGCAGTCTTTCAACATCACTGGCGAAATCTCTCCCGTCCAGGCACCGGCATCGGCCCAATGCATGTTCTGGGCACCTACCTTCACGCGGGTGTTGGCCAGTGCCGCCTTGACCTGGCGCGCGGCGGTGAACGGCGGAATGACGAAAGGCTGTATCGCCTGATCGAAACCAGGCACGAAGGCGGCCAACGCATCGGCGAACAGCAACGCCTCGGCAAGCGTCTTGTTCATCTTCCAGCTCGTGCCGACCCAATATGGGGCCATTGTTTTTCTCCTTCGATACTTTTGCGGCCGAAGCCGGCTTCCGGGCGACGTATTCGCTCAAGTCCGAGGCTTGAGACTGTCGCGGCCACTGTCGACGTAAGGCGCCCAGAAATCCACCGACTCGCGGATCATCTCGATAACCTGATGGTCGACTGGTTCCCTCTCCCTGAAGGAAAGTTCAAGGCAAATTTCATTGTCGGTTCCACCACCCTGCCGAACCGCGTCCAGCAACTTCTGCGGCACTATGCGGCCATCCTTGTTGTAGGCGGCCGTGAACGGCCAATGGCCGCCCTTGTTCATGGAAGACTGCTTGATATGGATGATCGGAGATTGCAATGGAAACGCTTTCGCCCAGGCGTAGGGATCGGTGTCGGCAGGGTTGGGTGAGGTCACGTCGCCATGGTCGATATCGACCATCATCTTCATCGGTATGGGCAGCTTCGCTGCGTCGATGGCGCCTTGCAGCGTGACGCAGCTTTCGATCGTGTGGCCGAACTCGCGGCCGACCGACATCGGCTCCCAGAACAGGTATGTCAGCCCCGCCGCCCTGGCGTGTTCGGCAACCTCGCGCCAGCATTCGAGCGCGATATCGAGAAGTGCTGCCCGCCGTTGCGGATCGTCAAAGTCCTTGTAGGTGAAGATGGCGAACTGCGTGCCCATGCCTGGCGCGCCGAGTTCGGCGGAAATGTCGGCGAAGGTCTTGAACCAGTCGACATAGTAGCGCCGGACGTCGGCGTCCGGGTGGCCGAAATGGTTGAGCCGGCCATAAGGTCCGGTCATGCCGGAGGTGATCCTGACACCGGTCCGCGAAAGCGCGCTGTTGAACAGGCGCAGGAATTTGGCAATCGTGGCCGCCGGCCAGCCCGGATTGACGAATTCATGCGTCAACTGCACGTCGCGAATGCCGATGCCATAAGCAATCGCGTCGATCAAATCGTCTGGATCGGCGAAGCGATTGACCAGAGGATTGGTGTTGAGGGAAAGCGTGAAGGCCATCAGTCCGCCGTCGCCATGATGTTACCGAACCAATCTTCGAATGCTTTCCGCTCGGCCGCACTGATATGCAGGCCATGCTTTGTGCGGCGTTCCAGTATATCGGCTGATGTGCCAGCCCATTCGGTCTCGACCAGGAACTTTGCCTCCCGTTCATACAGATCGGGACCGAAGCGTCGGCCGAGATCAGCCTCGCTTTGCGCGCCGGCGAGCAATTGCCTGGCGCGGGTGCCGTAGCTTCGAGCGTAGTGCTTCACCAACGACGGGCTGAGCCATGGAAATTCGACATGCAGATCGCTCAGAAACTGCTCGAAGTCCGCATTGGGCAGGTCGCCTCCCGGCAAGGGAATTTTGGCCGTCCAGGCTTTCTTCATCGTCGGAAAGAATGGCTGGATCTTTTCCAGCGCGTGTTCCGACAGCTTGCGGAAGGTGGTGATCTTGCCGCCGAACACCGAAAGCAGCGGTGCGTTGCCGTTGGAGGCGTCGAGTTCGAAAATATAGTCGCGCGTCACCGCGCTTGGATTGTCGGCATTGTCGTCATAGAGCGGACGCACACCGGAGAAGCTGTAGACCACGTCCTGTGGCGTCAGCTGCCGCTTGAAATAGCGATTGACCACCTTGATCAGGTAGTCGACTTCGCTGGCCTCGGCGACCACTTCCTCGGGCCTGCCTTCGTAGGGAATGTCGGTCGTGCCGATCAGCGCCAGATCGTTCTCGTACGGGTTGACGAAGATCACCCGCTTGTCGTTGTTCTGGATGAGATAGGCCTGCCGCCCCTCCCAGAATTTGGGCACGACGATATGGCTGCCTTTTACAAGCCGGACATTGCGCGTCGAATTCTGCCCGGCGACGCGGCTGACAATGTCGTTGACCCAGGGACCTGCTGCGTTGATCAGAGCGCGCGCGCGGACTTTCGTGACGGCGCCCGTGCGACCATCCTGCATGTCGATCGACCACAGTCCGCCTTCACGGCGCGCCGCGACACAGGCGGTGCGCGTGAGCACTCTGGCGCCTCGCTGCCTTGCATCGAGCGCATTGAGCAGCACCAGGCGCGCATCGTCGACCCAGCAGTCGGAATATTCGAAACCGCGCTTGAATTCGTCCTTGATCGGCGCGCCTTCAGGCGAGGTCCTCAGGTTCAGCGTTCTTGTCCCAGGCAGCCGTTTGCGGCCGCCAAGGTGGTCGTAGAGAAACAGCCCGAGCCGGACCAGCCATGCCGGCCTATCCTGCGGGCTGTGCGGTAGAACGAAGCGCATCGGCCAGATGATATGCGGCGCCGCCTCGAGCAGCACCTCGCGTTCGATCAGCGCTTCGCGAACCAGCCTGAATTCATAATATTCGAGGTAGCGCAGGCCGCCATGCACCAGCTTGCCGGAGCGCGAACTGGTGCCTTGCGCGAGATCGTCTTTTTCGCACAGGATGACGGACAGGCCACGACCTGCAGCATCACGCGCTATGCCGGCTCCATTGACGCCGCCGCCGATCACGAAGAGATCGACGACATCTGTTGTATTGCTCAAGATCTTGCTCCTGTGCGGTGCGCCATGCCCTTCCACACCGGCCGAAGCGCCTGGCGCGCCGCAACGAAGGAAGGGAAGAGCGCATCGTATGTTTGCGAAAGCGCCTCGTCATAGGCATCGCAGTCGCCGAGAAGCGGCGTCACCCATTCGGCGGCGCAGTCTTCCATGGAGCCGTAGACGCCGAGCCCGACCGCGGCCATCATCGCGGCACCCGCCGCGCCGGCTTCCTGGCGGCTGCTGGTGCGCACCTGCGCCCTTGTCGCCGCCGCGATGATGCGACGTAGAGACGGACTGCGCGCTGCGCCGCCCGACAGGCGGATCTCACTCGGCACGGCGCCCATCGCCTGGTAGCAATCGCGAGCGGCGAAGGCCAACCCCTCGAGCACGCCGCGTGCCAGATCGCCAAAGCCATGCTTGACCGAAAGGCCGATGAAGCCGGCGCGTGCGTCAGGGTCGACGAACGGCCCTCTTTCGCCGGCTAGCGATATGTAAGGCTGGTAGATCAGCGATCCCGGCTCCGATGCTTCCATCCAAGCGTCGAGCGCCTTCAGCAACTCGTCATGAGAAGGTTTGCCGCCAGCCGTGGCGAGCACGTCGCGCGCAAGGCCAAGCACCCAGTCTATGTTGAGCGTCGCCGCCATGTTGGATTGCAATTGTGCAAAGGCGCCCGGAATAGGCATGGCGATCGTGTAGCCGGAGCCATCTGCGTTCAGCACGACATCGTCGGGAGTGGCTGCGAAGCGCGTGTGTATGCCGGTCGAGCCGATGACCGTGCAGCCGACATTGCCCGAGGGATCATAGAGGCCGGCTCCGAGCGCCGTCATGACCATGTCGACGTAGCCCAGCACCACCGGCGTGCCTTCGAGCAGGCCGGTCTCCGCCGCCGCCGATCGCGATAGCGGATGATGGTCGGTGGTGCCTTCGAGCATGGGAGGCAACAGGCGGCGATGCGTCGTCAGATCCAGGATGTCGAGGGCTTCGTCGGAATAGGTGCGCGACCGAAAATCGCCGAAGGTGAAGGTTCCCTCGGAGGGATCGGTGGCGCGTTCGCCCGTCATCTTGAAGTAGAGCCAATCCTTGCAATGCAGTGCGGTGGCCGCCCGCTCCAGCATGTCGGGATGGTTCTTTTTCATGAAGGCAAGCTGGGCGCCTTGCTGGCAGGAATTCAGCCCCGTGCCGGTCAGTTCGAACCGCCTGCGATCCCGGGGATCGGCGCGCATCTCGTCCACCAAATGTCCGGCGCGGGCATCGAGCCACAGCCAGGCGCGCGAGACAGGCATGCCGTCGCTATCGATCAGCCAGGTTCCGTCGCCTTGCCCGGTGATGGCCACCGCCGCGATTCGTTGCGCGAGGTCGGGAATCTTGGCCGCGAGATCGCGAACGGTCCGCGCCATGTCGCGCCAGGTCTGG
The DNA here is from genome assembly GCF_003998165.1 of Mesorhizobium sp. M7A.F.Ca.US.007.01.2.1. NCBI lineage: Bacteria > Pseudomonadati > Pseudomonadota > Alphaproteobacteria > Hyphomicrobiales > Phyllobacteriaceae > Mesorhizobium > Mesorhizobium sp. M7A.F.Ca.US.007.01.2.1. The sequence goes on from NZ_RZQP01000049.1 coordinate 7,357, forward strand.
TCGAGGTCCTGCTCGGCGCCGCCGCCTTCCAGCGTGACGAAGCTATTGGGCACCGACGTCATGGCGAGCTGCCGCCCGGACAGATCGAAAGCGATCGATTTGATCACCGACGTTCCCGCGTCGATGCCGATCAGCAGGTCTTTCATGCCGCAAATTCCGATTGGTTGCGAAGGCAGTTCACGAGGGCAGTCATTTCGTAGAAGAGGCAGGGGGTGTCCGCAAGGACACCCCCTGTGCAGGTATTACTCAGACAGCACGAAGGGTGCGGTGTACTTGTCGACATTGTCCTTGGTGATGAGAAGGCAATCGAACAGCTGCTTCTCGGTCGCCGCACCGGTGGCACCCGTCTTGATAAACGAGTCCGCCTGCTGCACGGCCTTGGCCGAGAAGATGGCGACCGGCTGAAGCACGGTGTACTGCAGTTCACCGGACTTGATCGCCGCAACCGCGTCCGGGGAGCCGTCGAAGCCACCGACCTTGATGCCGGCGAGCTTGCCAGCTTCCTTCAGCGCCGCAACCGCGCCGAGAGCCATTTCGTCATTGCCGCTGATCACGGCGATGATGTCGGGATTGGCTTGCAGCATGCTCTGCATCTTGTCGTGGCCCTGGGTACGATCCCAGTTGGCGACCTGCGAAGCAGCCTTTTCGAGATCCGGGTACTGGCTCAGCACAGTCGCGTAACCGTTCGAGCGCGTGGCGGCATTGTTGTCCGACGGGGCGCCGAGCAGTTCGACATATTTGCCCTTTTCACCGACGGCCTGCACCCACTGCTGGGCACCGAGAGCAGCGCCCTGCGCGTTGTTGGAAACGAGCTGCCCCTTGGCGAGGCCTTCCTGGTTGATCTCGGCATTGACAAGGAACACCGGGATGTTGGCTGCAATCGCCTTCTTCACCGCACCGACAGAGCCGTCGGCGTTGGCCGGATCGAGAATGATCGCCACCGACTTGTTGGTGATGGCGGTGTCGATCAAATTGCTTTCCGTATTGGTATCGCCCTTGTGGGCGCCGACATTGGCCGTATAGCCAAGCTTCTCGGCCTCGGCCTTGGCGACGTTGCCCTCGGTCAGCCAGTAGGGATTGGCCGGATCGTTGACGATGATCGAGATCAGGCCCGCGGCTGACGCGGCGGCCGTGAACCCAACGACCATCGCGGCCGCGAGCAGACTTTTCAGCATGGTTTTCATGTACATTCCTCCAATGATTACGCGGTGTTGCTGCCAGTTCACCTGGCAGTCTTCCCTTGGGCAGGATTGGCCGGTTCGGCCTTCCCCCGTTTCTGAGAAGTCGGTTGGCCACCTGTCGCGCTTGGGAGCTTGCTGCGGCGGCGATACTGAACGGCATTGAGGAGCACGGCGAGCACGATGACCGCGCCGGTGAACACTGTCTGCCAGTAGGATGAGATGCCGATGATCACCAGACCGTCGGACAGGAAGCCGATGACGAAGGCCCCGAGCAGGGTTCCGCGGATGTTGCCGCGGCCGCCGGTCAGTGCCGCGCCGCCGATGACGACGGCCGCAATGGCCGTCAGTTCGTAGGTGGTGCCGGCGGTCGGTCCCGCCGATGTAAGCTGCGAGGACAGGATCAGGCCGGCAATGGCGGCGCAGATGCCCGACAGCACATAGACGGAAATCTGCACTGTCTTGACCGGAACGCCGGAGAGTTCGGCCGCGCGTTCATTGCCGCCCGAGGCGTAGAGCCAGCGCCCGAAAGCGGTGCGGTTCAGGACGATGCTGCCAATGAGCGCGATGACCACGAGAACCACGACGCCCGTCGGCACGCCGAACAAGCGGTTGAAGCCAAGCGCATCGAAGCCGGTGTTTCCGAGCTCCGGCTTGCCGCCGAGATTGTTGTAGGTCAGGCCGCTGGTCATCAGCAGCGCCAGGCCGCGCGCCATGTACATGACGCCGAGGGTGGCGACGAAAGCTGGAACCTTGAAGCGCGCGATGAGCACGCCGTTGATCAGCCCGACGACGGCGCCCAGCATGCAGGCCAGCACCGCGACCACCCACACCGGCGGATAGAGAACGACGCCCAGCCAACTCAGCGTCACCCCTTGCATCAGGAAGCCGGCAACGACGCCGGCCAAGCCCAGCGTCGACCCCACCGACAGATCGATGCCGCCATTGAGGATGACAAGCAGCATGCCGATCGCGAGGATTCCGAAGATGGCGACATGCGAGGCCATGGTCAGGAAATTCGCCACCGAGAGGTAGTAGGGCGACAGGATCGAAAAGACGACGATGATGACGATCAGGGCAAAGAAAGCGCGGCCCTCGAGCAGCAGCTTGGCGAGATCGAAGCCTTCGCTCGCGCTTGGACTGGACTGTTTTCTGGCCTGGCTGACATCGGTCATGGTGTGGGCTCCGAAATTCCTGGTGATCAGGCGACCACGGCTTCGCCCGAGGCGGCCATGATCTGCTCTTTGGTGGCATTGGCGCCGAATTCGGCTGAAATCCTGCCGCGGCGCATGACGACGATGCGGTGGGCAATGCTGAGGCATTCGTTGACCTCAGAGGTCGAGAAGACGACGGCAAGGCCCTGCGCAGCGCGTTCGCTCAGCAAGCGGAAGACTTCGGCCTTGGCGCCGACATCGATGCCGCGGCTCGGCTCGTCGAGAAGGATAACCTTGGGATTGGTCGTCAGCATCTTGCCGATGACGACCTTCTGCTGATTGCCGCCCGACAGCGATCCGATCATGGCGTTGCCGCCAGCGGTCTTGACGGTCACCTTGCGGATCGAGTCTTCGACCAGCTCTCGCTCTCTGGAACGAGACAGAAACAGGCCCCTGGCGAACGCTTCGATGCTGGCGAGCGAAAGATTACGACCGACGGTCGTCGTTTGCACCAGCCCGTCGCGCTGCCGGTCCTCGGGGACCAGCACAAGCCCTCTGGAGATACGCTGGGCAATGCTCAGCCCCGAGACGTCCTCGCCTTCCAGCAGCGCCCGCCCGCCCGCCATCGGCACTCGTCCGGCGACGGCCTCCAGCAATTCCGTGCGCCCGGCACCCATCAGCCCGTAGATGCAGACGATCTCGCCTGCTCGCACGTCCAGCGACAGGTGATCGACGACGGAATAACCTGAGCCCGAAGTGTCGACGACGCTGACATCCTCGATCGATAGGGCGACTTCGCCGAATTCATGGCCGGTCGGCGGCGAGCCGAGATCGAAATTCTCGCCGACCATGTTGCGCACGATCCATTCGAGATCGATATCCCGGGCTTCGGCCGTCGCGGTAATCGCGCCATCGCGCAGGACAACGGCATAGTCGGTGATCTGCAGCGCCTCTTCGAGGTGATGCGATATGTAGACGATGGAGACGCCGCGGCTGGTCAGATCGCGGATCACCTTGAACAGAACTTCCACCTCGGTTGCGCTGAGCGCGGAGGTCGGCTCGTCCATGATGAGGATGCGCGAATCGACCGACAGTGCCCGGGCGATCTCGACGATCTGCTGTTGGCCGAGGCGCAGATCCTCGACCAGGGTCATCGGATCGATGTCCTCTTCGAGATCAGCCATCAGCGCGCGCGCCTGGCGTTGCTCCTCGGCGAAGTCGAGGCCGGTCCTGGTGCGCAGTTCGCGGCCCATGAAGATGTTGTCGCGAACGCTGAGGTTGGGCGCCAGGCTGAGTTCCTGGTGGATGATCGAGATGCCGCGATCGCGCGCGTCCGAGGACGAAGAAAAGCTGACGAGATTGCCGTCGAGCACGATGTCGCCGGATGTCGGCGTGACCACGCCGGAGAGGATCTTCATCAGCGTCGACTTGCCGGCGCCATTCTCTCCGAACAGCGTGGTGACCTTGCCGCGATGGATGTCGAAATTGACGCCCTTGAGCGCATGGACGCCGCCATACGACATGACGATGTTGCGCGCCGAAAGCACGGCGTCGCCAGTCGCGGGTCCGGTGTCGGCAGCCGGTTTCATTTGACGTCCAGCCTCACGGGGGTGACGAGCCAGCTCTTCGGGTTGACCAGCTTGAATGCGCCGACCACCGATATGGTCTTGCCGGTCAAGGTGCTCGTATCGACCTTGGCCAGGACTTCCTTCTTCATCTCATTGTTCAGCGCCGAACCGGCGTCCTGGTACTCAATCTGGTTGGTGAACTGGCCGAATGTGATCTTGCCCGTGGCGTCACGCAGTTCCGTCCCGTTGATCGCCGGTCCCGTCTGCACGCGGATCATCAACGTATCGGGTACGCCGTCGACGGCGACTTTGTAGATGCCAGATTTTCCTTCGCCGACGACGCCGGTGAACTTGACTGAAATGACCGGTCCGACGCCCGCAGGCACACCGTATTCCTTTTCCGCCGTTGCCCTGTCCTTGGCAATCGCCGTCGCCACCGTCACCGCGTCGGCGGCGCGTGCCTCGACATCGGCCTGCACCTTGGGAAATTCCGACTTGCCGTAGTCAGCGGCGGAAAACACGGCGCTGCGAACGTCGCCTGCCGACCCTATCCTGACCACCTTGGTATCGAGCGCCATGGCGCCGAGCAGGACGACAACCGCGGCGCCGGCAAGTGCCCGACGCAGGGCGGGCGAGGCAGGCCTGGTCGATGCGGTGGCGGCTTTCGCGCTCATGACGCAACCGCCAGCAAGGCTGATCCGCGCTTGTCACGCATTTGGCGATCCTCCGTTCATATGGCGCTTCGCGCCATTGGGTTTGTTCTGTTCGACAAGGGCACGAGCGGTGGATTCGTCGGTGATCAGGCCGCTCAGATAGCGGCTTTCGAGCACCGCTTTGATGGCGCGTATTTTCACTTTGCCGCCGGCGACGGCGACGATCCGGCGGCCCTTCAACTGGTCCCGCGGGAGTGCCAGGATTCTGTCCGACAGCGCCGTTTCCACTGGGCGTCCCTGGTCGTCGAAGAAGTGGGCGAGCAGCTCGCCGACGCCGCCATCGCGTTTGACCTCATCGATTTCGGAATGTTCGATCATGCCGGTGGCGACCAGCGAAGCTTCCCGCTCGGCGGTCCCTATGCCGACGAACATCAGGTCGGACCGGCTTGCGAGGTCGAAGACATCGCTGATGCCGCGCTGCCCAAGCAGCACCTCACGGTCCTCCGCGGTGTTGGCGACAAAAGGCACCGGCATCACATAGGCCTGCGCGCCGGTCCGCTCGGCCAGCCGATGCATGACGTCGTGCGGGTTGGCCGCGAACTTGCGCGTCACACCGCCAAGCAGCGAGACGAAACGGATATGGGCGGCGGCGGTGCGCGTCAGATACTCGACGCTTGCGGCAAGGGTACGGCCGTGGCCGACGCCGATCAGCATGTCCTCGCCGCGATCGATCTCCCGCTTCAGAAACTGAGCGCCGGCGATGCCAAGCGCCTTCAGCGGCAGCTCGTCCTGATCGAGATCCGGAACGACCTCGCAGTAATCGAGCCCGTAAGCATTGATCAGCTGCTGCTCGAGGTCGATGCATTCGCCGACGTCGCCGTCGATGATCACCCTGACCAGGCCATCCTGAGTGGCCCGCGTGATGAGCCGATGCGCCTTGAGGCTGGTCAGGCCGAGCCGCTTGGCCACCTGGGCCTGCGTCAGACCCCCGGCATAGTGAAGCCAGGCCGCGCGGGTGGCGAGGCTGGACTCATGATCGCGGTTAGCGGTTCCGCCGGATTTCAAGCCATCTCCTCCCTGAGATGATATTATTATCTTTGTGTGCAAAAATTTTCACATCCCTGCATTGCTGTCAATCCCCCGCCGGATTTGGCGCATGCACATACGGGGAATTCACAGGTCTCGCCCTTCCCGAAACGCCGGTCTGCCGGCATTCGGCGGGCAACATCGACCTATTAGGAGGTGAGCATGTTACTCGATCATACGGTGATGTTAATTTAACGTCAATCTGTGTTATCTCAGGCTTAAGCCGGCAGAATTGCATGGCCATCGGCTATCCAGATTTTCTTCTAACTAGCTGTTTTTCAGGGATAATATCTAATATCGGCAAAATCCCAATCCGCCTGTGAGTTGGGCGATTTGCGGATGCGGCGCATCCATGGGCAAACCAACCGGATTGCCTTGTGAAGAGCATCGGTGACGGACTGATCAACCCAGCCGCATCAGGTTCCGGTCCTCGAGTTCCACAATTGCGGCCTCGACTTCCCTTGCAAGGCGCCCGGCGCTCCAGCCCAGCGCCTGTCCGGCAATCGCCGCAATCGCCTGCAGGTCGCGGCCTGTCAGGGAGCCTGATATCGCCAAGGTGCTGCGGCGCATGACGATGTCGGCCAGATGTTCGACGAACTCGTTGCGGACGATGTAGTCGATTTCCGATTTGCTGTAGCTTTCTGAATCCGGCAGCCGACCCTCATCGCCCGACCCATGCGTGGCGATCTGCGTGGCTCTGGTGCCGTATCGCGACAGCAGCGCATCGAGACGCCGTTCCTCAGCGCCCGTCTTCGAGCGAGCCAGAGCCAGCCAACTTGCTCGCGCTGCGGCATTGGTCGGGAAATCCCTGCCGCCGCCGATCGGCATGGCTTGCGTCGTCACCTTGCGGCTGTGCTGCAGGCGGCCGAGCACGGTGTCGGCGACTTCCTCGGCAAAGCCGCGAAAGGTCGTCCACTTGCCGCCGACCAGCGAGATGACCGCGAAAGGTCTGTTCCGATCCGGCTCGGCGACCGGCGCGGAGTGGTCACGGCTGATCAGCCCGGGCAGCGATGCATCGGAGGCCGGCAGCGGCCTGATGCCGCTATAGGCGTAGACGATCTGGTCGCGCTCGAACGCCATTCCCGGCAGCAGAGTCCGCACGCTGTCGAGCAGGTACTCGACTTCGTCGGGCTCGCAGCGCACCGCGTCGGGATTGTCGGCCTTGATGTCGGTGGAGCCGACCAGCGCCAGGCCGAGATAATCGTAGATGAGGCAGATGCGGCCGTCATCGGCTTCGAAATAGAGCATGCGCCCGGCCAGGCTTTTGACCAGTTCGTCATGCTTGAGCAGGACGTGCGAGCCCTTGGTGCCGCCGATCATCTTCGACGGCGCGCCAAGCAATTCGTTGACATCGTCGATCCACGGACCGGCGGCGTTGACCACCAGCTTCGGCCGCACCGAAAAGGCCGCGCCGTTTTCCGGCTGGAAGGTCAGTACCCCATCGGCGGACTTGACCAGCGCCGTATAGTTCGCGCTGGCCGAGGCCGCGTTTGCCTGCCGCCCATCGAGGATCAGTTCAAGCACGAGCCTTTCGGGGTGGCTTATCTTGGCGTCGTAGTAGGTGCCGGTGGCGACGATCGAAGGATTGAGCGCCGGCATCCCGCTGAGCGCCTGGCGCCGCCCGACCATGCGGTGGCGCGGCATGACCTGGTTTCGCGAGCCGTAGAAATCATAGATCATCAGGCCGATCTTGATCAGGATGGCGCCGCGGCTGCGCGGTGCGCTGGTCGAGCCGAACAGCGTCCGCAAGGCCGCCAACATGCCCTTGCTCCAGGAAAAGATCGGGATGACGGTCGGCAGCGGGCTGACATAGTGCGGCGCGTTCTTCAAAAGCAGATTGCGTTCAAGTGTCGACTGTGCGACCAGCCCGAACTCGCCGGTTTCGAGATATTTCAGGCCACCGTGAATGAGCCGCGACGGCGCGGCACTGGTGCCCGAGCCGAAATCCGCCTTGTCGACGATCAGACAGCTGACGCCTTGCGCGCACAGGTCGCGAAACAGCCCTGCCCCGTTAATGCCGGCGCCAAGAATGACGACGTCGACCTCGCCGGTTCCGGCCATGGCGGCCAAACGCCCGGCGGGATTTTCCGTAAATGTTGCTTCGCTTGAGTTCATGACGCTCTCGTCTTGACGATGCGCAGCTTCACGCCGGCCCGTTCGAGAGCTTGCGCCCGCGCATCGCCCAGGCCTTCGGTCGCCAGCACGACATCGAAGCTGGTCAGATCGTCGAAGACATGCAGCGCGATCCTGTCGAACTTGGCATGGTCGATCAGAAGGATACGCTTGGCCGATGCGGCCATCATCGCCTGCTTGACCCGCACGACATTGGGATCCTGGATGAAGGCCGTGGTTCCGGTGATGGCCGAAGCCGAACAGATCAGCACATTGGCGCGCAGCTGCGCCACGGCGTTCTCGCAGACGATACCGATATAGGCGTTGTAGGTGCCGTGGTACTGGCCGCCGAGACAGATGAAGTCGAGTTCGTCGACATTGATCAGCAGTGATGCCGTCGCTACGGAGTTGGTGATGACGGTCAGCGGCTTGACGTCGAGCAGCAGTGCCGCGACGGCGTTTGCCGTCGAGGAATCGTCCAGCATCACCACCTGGCCGGCTTCGACATAATCGAGTGCTGCCCGCGCCAGCGCATCCTTCTCGGCCCGGTTGACCGTCACACGGTAGCGGAAGGCGCTTTCGTAGAGGCCGGAAGGCTGAACCGTCACCGCACCGTGCAGCTTGCGCAGCACGCCCTGCTGCGCCAGCCGGTCGATATGCCGGTGGACGGTCATGCGCGACACGCCGAAATGCTCGACCAGATCGTCGATGCGCACCTGGCCGAGCTTGATCACATAGTCGGCGATCTCTTCGCGTCGTTCGTCGGCCTTGATCATGCGGTTCCCCCAGTGTCTGGCCGGCCCAGCTTCTCGATGTCGGGCCAATGCGGTTCGAGCGCACCGGCTATGCGGCCATAGAGGGAAAAGCGCTCGTTGAACACAGCACTCGAGGCTTGGTCAGGCTCGTATTGGCGCGCCGTCATCCCGACCTGCCTGGCGCCCTGTTGCGGCGTCGCGAAGATGCCAACCGCCGCCCCCGCGCAAAGGGCAGCGCCAAAGGCCGCGGCCTCGTCGGTCGAGGTGACGATGACCGGGGCGTTCAGCACGTCGGCAAACATCTGAACGAAGGCCGGATTGCGCGAACCGCCGCCGGTCAGGCGGATCTCGCTGATGGCAAAGCCGTCGCGCAAGGCTTCGACATGGGTGCGGTGATTGAAGGCAATGCCCTCCAGAACCGCCTTCAGCATATCGCCGCGATTGTGCCAGCCGTGCAGGCCGACAAAGCCGCCGCTGGCAACATCGCCAAAAGGGGAGCCGAACAGATAGGGATGAAACAGGATGGTCGACGGCTTCTTCAGCGCCGTGTCGATCTCTGCTGCCAGAAGCTCGTGGATCGAGCCACCATCGACCGATGCCTTTTCCTGCTCCGAGCGGCAGAACGTGTCGAGAAACCAGTCGTAGTTCGCGGTCGACGCCGGCGAGATCGCCATGTTGTTCCAGCGGCCTGCGTCGATGGCGTTGCGACAGAGCCAACGCGGGTCGACGCGTGGTTGCGAAGAGACGACTTCGTTGATGGAATAGGTTCCGGCGACGACGGCGAGCACGCCCTCCTCATGGCCGCCCATGCCAAGTGCGGAGGCAGTCACGTCATGCAGTCCGCACGCGACCGGTGTTCCCTTGGCAAGGCCGGTCATTTCTGCTGCCTCGGCGGTGACATGGCCGACGATCGCGGCGGAGTGCGCCATCGGCGGCAGCGCGTCGAAAACATCGTCCAATCCGAAGATTCGCAACGCTTCCGGCGCGAAGGCTTGCGTGCGGAAATCCGTGAATGAGGTGCTGGCCTCGGTACGGTCGGTGCCGATCGTGCCGGTCAGGCAAAAGCGCAACCAGTCCTTGCAGGCCAGTACATGCCCGATACGCCCATAGCGGGCCGGTTCGTGCTCTCTGATCCAGGCGAGCAGCGCCGACGGCGCCGAGACGTGGGGCGCCTGGCCTGTTCGCGCTAGCGCCTCTTCGAAGACCCGGTCCGCCGACCATCGCTCGACAATCTTGCCGGCGCGGCTATCGAGCGACAGGATTCCAGGCCCCAGCGGCCGACGATCCTTGTCGAGCAAATAGAGACCGTCGCCATGCGCGGTTGCCGCCACCGCCCTGATGTCGTCCGCCGGGCGGCCACATAGCGCGATCGCCTCCTTGATTGCGTCGGCGGTCGCTTGCCAGAGGCCGGCCATGTCGCGCTCCACCCAGCGCGCATGGGGCATCGATTGCGGAACCCGCCGACGCGCCACCGACAACTGCGTGCCATCGGCATCGAAGATCACCGCCTTGGTGACCGTGAGACCGTTATCGATTCCGAGCAAACTGGGCATGGGCGCCGCCGTTTTCAGCAACTGGTGAAGGGCGCTGCAAGGCAATCCTGCAGGTTGGGATAAGGATGACGGACATGACGACAATCAACGAGCAACGGTGATACCAAAGCGCCGCATCCGATGCGGCAAACAGACCATAGTAGCCTGTTAAATTAACGTCAACATGTGATATATTTTGTAGAAATGTCTAACGTAAGCTGAGACATGCATCCGATGCGGGACGAAGCTCCGACCAGTGCCCAACTGGCTGGATGGCCCTCAACCCTGCACGGCGGGCCAGGGGGACGGTGCGACTGACGCTCGAAACGCGTTTGACTGGCTTGGCGAATTCCGTGCGCAGCGGCCGGACAGCCGGCACCGTTCAAAGAAAACGCGACGACTCAAGAAGTTCAGCCACGCCGTCCAGTTCCTTGTGCAGGCGATGCCAGCGACGGTCGAGGTAGACCAGCGTATGCGCCTCAGGGGGGATCTCGTCCGGCTGCACCTCGCCGTCAAGGAGTTCGGCCGCCACCAGTGTCGCGCCCTCGATCGGCAGGACGCCGAGCCGGCGGGCGCGGAACCAGGTCGAGACGCCGGTATAGCGCGGTTCGCCCGTGGGCAGCCGAGCCCAGGCGCCTCCCGGCGGGAAGCGTTCCGCGCCGCTCGACGCGCAGAGCTGCGCCAGGTCGATATCGGTGTAGCGCAGCAGGTGGATCACCATGGTCTGCGCCCGCAGCAAGGGTTCGGACGAGGTCGATTTCATCGACAGCGAGAAGGCGACGACCGGTGGCGCAGCACTTACAGAGATCAGCGAGGACACGGTCATCGCCACCGGTCTGTCGCCGGGATCGGCCGTGATCACGGCAACACCGGCCGGATGGTGGCGAAAGGCTTCGCGGAAGGCGTTGGTCATCGGATGCGGGAAGCTCATCGACGTCTCTCTTCTGCAGCATGAAATGGGGCCGGATGGGTCCGCCGTCCGGCCCTTGCGACTACTTCTTCTCGATCAGATCGTAGAACTGCCAGGTGCGATCGCTCCACACCCCGCCGATGTCGCGGCCGGCCGAGGTGACGATCGATGGCGCGATCGTGAAATGGTTGGCCGCCACCATCATCTCGCGGAAGGTGCGCTGGATCACACCGGCGCGCAGCGACGCACCGCCGCCCGCGCGGTAGGCGAAGTTGCAGATGTCGACGCCAACCTCGTGAATCTCGGATTTGGCCAGATGGACAAGGCTGATCTGACGCGTCGACATGCTGTTGCCGGCTTCGACCGTCATCTCGATGTCGCGCCAGACTTCGAAGATGAAGGCGCGGGCAGCGCGATAGCGGGCTTCGGCGCGGCCATAGTCGTGCCAGAATTTCTCGCTCTCGCCGATCAACCCGGCGCGGCCTGACTTGCTGCGGGCGAACTTGGCGATCTCGTCCAGCATCCGCCGCCCGGTGCCGAGTGCCCAGCCGGTATGACCGATGGCGGCGAGGCCGACGACACCGAGACTGAAGAACTCCTTCTGGCGCAGCGGCGGTGCGGTCAGGATCGGGAAGACGAGATCGTCGGCGATGAAGACGTCCTCGGCCGCATAGTCGATGCTGCCGGTGCCTCCGAGGCCCAGAACGTCCCAATTGCCGAGCTGCTTGTGCTGGGAGATCGGCGCATGGGCGCACATGATGATCACATTGCCCCTATCGTCCTTGGCGGGCTTGCCGGTGCCGTCGTCGACGAAGGCGGCACTGTGGCTATAGGTGGCGTGGCTGAAGCCGCTGCCATAGCTCCACTTGCCGTTCAGCCGGTAGCCACCGTCGACCTTCTTCAGCATGCCGAGCGGCGCCCCCTGTCCCGAGAAACGGTTGTCGGAGCCCGGCGCGAACAGCCGCTCGACCGCGCTGTCCGGCAGAAAGGCAGCCGACATCGCGCCGATGCAGCAATGCACCATGGAAACCCAGCCGGCCGCCCCGGAGTGCCAGGTGATCGCCGCCAGCAGTTCGAGACCCTCGGTGGGTCGCAACTGCGCACCGCCGAGGCTCTCCGCGGCAAAGATATGCGACATGCGCAGCGGCTTCAGCAGCTCGAACGTGGCCGCAGTCAGTTCGCCATTCTCCTCATCGGCGGTGGCGTTGGCTTCCAGGGCCGGTCCGATCTCCGCGATCTTCCTGAGCAAGTCGCGATAGTCGGTGGTCGTCCCCCACGAGCTGTGCTTGATGGGTTTGTTCATCGTGTTCTCCTCCTCCTTTTCAAATGCGATCAGCCGGCGAAGAAATCGCCGATCTTCCTGAGCGTTTCGGGTTTCTCCTGCATGACGAAATGGCCGGCGTCCTCGACGAGGATCAGGCGTGCGTCGGGCAGCGCCTCGACGAAGAGCGGAGCCTGTCCCGCCGGCAGCATACGGTCCCTGGTGCCCCAGACGACCAGTGTCGGATTGGCGATGCGCGCCAGAAAGCGCCGCAGGTTCGGATGACCCATGCCGAACGGCGCCAGCAGCCGGCCGAGCGTCTCGCCTTCGCGGGCGCGATCGGCGCCGAAGGCCTCGGCAAAGGCGGCGTCGGAACCATCCGGGAAGTAGCGCAGCGCCACCGAGACGTCTTGCGCCAGATAGGCCGGCAACTCCTGCGGCGCGACCGCGCCGAGATCAGTGGCCGGATATGCGGGGTCGTTGAGCCCTGCCGGCGCGATCAGCACCACCTTGTCGAAACGCTCGCGCGCAAGGCCAGCGAGTTCGGTCGCCATCCAGCCGCCCATGGAAAAGCCGATGAGATGAGGCTTCTCCGGCAGACGGAGAACATCGAGCAGATTCAGATAGTGTAAAACCATGTCGGACATCGTAGCGACATGCGGCGCCGGGCCAGAAAAGCCGAAGCCCGGATGGCTCGGGCAGAGCACGCGGAAACGGTCCGCGAGGCCCTCGGCAAAGTCGAAGCCTTCAAGCGTCGAGGCGCCGTGCAGGAACAGCACGGGCTTGCCTCTACCGATGGCCATCACCACCGTTTTCGTGCCATCGATATCGTATTCGAGCGTTTCGAATTGAACGGCCATTTTTCACTCTCCTCAAACAAGGTCCGGCTGGATCAGCACTTTGCATTGCGTGGTGCGGCGGCGAAGGCTCTCGAATATCTGCGGAACCGGCGAGAGGTCGATCCGGTCGGTGACCAGAGTTTGCGGTGCGAAAGGTCCGCCTCGAAGCGCATCGAGGGCGACGCCGAATTCGTTGCGCTGATGGAAGAAGACCGAAAACAGCAGGTTCACTTCCTTCGTCAGCGCAACGAACGGGTCCCACTGGTCTCCGCCAATGCAGAGGCCGACCCCGACCACCGTGCCCTGCAGCCGGACCGCCTCGACCGCCGCGCCGATGAGGCCACGCTTGCCAACGCATTCGAAGACGATGTCGGGCGCTCCGCCGCAGAGATCGGTGAGGTTCTCGCTCAGCTTTTCGCCGGAAAGCGCGAAGCCGGTCGCGCCGAGAGCAAGCGCACGCTCGCGCTGATGGCCGTGGATGTCGGCCACCACGACACGCGATGCCCCCATGCGCCGCGCCCAGAAGGCGACGAGCAGTCCGATCGGCCCGGCACCCAGTATGGCGACCCGATCCCCCGGCTTCATGCCCGAACGGACGATGCAATGCAGGGCGACCGACAGTGGCTCGGCCAACGCACCATCCTCGAGTGCTACATCGTCGGACAGGATGTGACATTGGCGTGCGGCCACGGTCGCGTATTGCGCATAGCCGCCGCCGATCAGCTCCATCTCGTGACAGCGCGCCGGATCGCCGCGCTCGCAGGCCTCGCAGTGTCCGCAACCGCGCATCGGCACGACAGCGACCCGGTCACCGATCCGAAGGCCCTTTGCCTCCGATCCGACCGCGACGATGTCACCGGAGAATTCATGGCCGAGCACAAAGCCTGCCTCGATGCCGAAAGGCACCGGATCCTCGGTGATGTGCAGATCGCTGCCGCAGATGCCGCAAGCGGCGACACGCAAGACGACCTCGTCCGGGGCTGGCGTCGGGTCCGGCACCGTGCCGATCCGCAGTGGGACGCCGACCTTATCGAAGATGGCGGCTTTCATGAAATCCTCCTCGTCAGCGGTTCGGGGTCGACGAGCTTGCGTCGGATCGGGAACCATGGTGCATCCCACCGCTTCGAGATCAGGCCCCAGATGCCCGTCCGGGCGTAGAGCGCCACCAGAAGCGTCATCAGGCCGAGGACGACGAAATAGGTTGCGCCATATTCGCCGAACCAGCGGTCCGCGATGAAGAAGATCAGCGATCCGATCAGAACGCCCTCGATGGACCCGATCCCGCCGACCATGACGATGAAGATCGCGACGTTCGCCCACATCGGATCAAAGGCCGAACCCGGGGTGATGCGCAGCTGCGCCATGAAATAGATCGCGCCCGCGAGGCCGCAGCCGACCGCTGACGCGACATAGATCAGGAAGCGTAGCTTCACGACATTCACGCCCTGGCTGGCAGCCGCAACCGGATTGTCGCGTATGGCGATCAGCGCAAGGCCGAAGCGCGAGCGAAGCAGCCAATAGCTGCCGCCCAGCGTGACGAGCAGCATCCCCGCGCAGAGCAGCGACATAGCGACATTCCGCTCGAAGGCCGAATAGTCCTTCATCACGCGAAGCGACATGCCCGCGCCGGAATTGACGAGCGGCAGGTTCGAGGCGGTCAGCCGGAAGACCTCGGCCACCACCCATGTGCCGATCGAAAAATAGGGGCCATCCAGGCGATGCAGCAGCAGGTAGATCGGCACGGCCAGCGCGGCCGGCACCAGGAGCGACAGGAAGACCGCCACAAACGGATTGATGCCGTAGGTCTGCGCCAGCACGAAAAGCGCATAGCCGGCGGCGCCCATGAAGGCGTGCTGGCCTACGGAGACGAGGCCGGCATAGCCGGCGAGCAGGTTCCACATCTGCGCGACGGCGATATAGCAGCACAGCACCAGAACCGACCGGATCGTGCCGGTCGAAGCCCACCACGGCATGACAGCGACAGCGATCATGGCCAGCACCGCCAGCGTCATCGCGATGCGACCGGACCGGGTCTGGCGCTGGACCACGACCTCGGGCACCTCGGTTGTTGCCACATAGGGAATCGCACTCATGACAATGCCTTTCCGAACAGGCCCTGTGGGCGGGTCGCCAGCACGACCAGGAAGACGATATGTCCGGCAAGCACGCCGAAGCCCGGATCGATGCGGAAGCCGATGGCCTGCGAGATGCCGAGCACCATCGAGCCGACGAAGGCGCCCCATACCGTCCCCATGCCGCCGATGATCACCGCTTCGAACGCGTAGATCAGCTGGGCAGGTCCGTCGGCCGGAGCAACAGTCGACCGCAGCGCCTGGAAGACGGCTGCAAAACCGAGAATGCCGACCGCCGCCGCTGTCGCCATCGCATAGACGGCGCGCGGGTTGATGCCGGTCATCGCCGCCGCCTCGACATCGGCCGACGCGGCGCGGAGCGCGCGACCGAAGCGCGTGCGCTTCAGCGTCAGGTCGAGGCCTCCTGTCAGGCCCGTGGCAACGGCCAGCACGATCAGCGGCAGGAGACCGACATAGATGCCGCCGATCTCGATGGACTGGCTCTCGATCCCATGGCCGGGCAGCGATCGGCTGTTCGCGGACCATATCTGGAGCATCAGGTTCTGCAGCGCGATCGACAGTCCGAAGGTCGCGATCAGCGAGGGCAGCGGATCGCTGCCCACCACGCGGTTCAGCACGGCCTTCTGCAGCACCCAGCCCATCAGCACCGCGAGCGGCACCAGCACGATCAGCACCGGCAGCGGTCCCAGACCCCAAGCCGTGGCGATCGAGATGCCGATCAGCGACAAAAGGATCACCAGATCGCCATGGCTGATGTTGACGATCCGCATGACGCCGAACATCAGCGCCATGCCGAGTGCATACTGGGCATACATGCCGCCCAGCAGGACCCCCTGCACCAAGGCGTCAAACCACTCCATGGCCCGCTCCAAAATAGGCTTTGCCGATCTGCTCGCGCGTGATTTCGGCGGACCTGCCGGTCAGGGTCACGCGGCCCTCCAGCATGCAGTAGAGGCGGTCCGTGGCGGTCCGGGCGAGGCCGACATCCTGCTCGACCACGATCATCGCCGTTCCGGTGGCGCGGATTTCGGGCAAGGCGGCATAGATTTCGCGGATCACCTTGGGCGCGAGACCAAGGCTGATCTCATCGCAGAGCAGCACGCGCGGCTGGCAGAGCAGCGCGCGGCCGATCGCCACCATCTGCTGCTGCCCGCCCGAGAGGCTTTGCACCTGGGTGCGAGCCTTCTCCTTGAGGATCGGGAACAGCTGGTGCAGCCGCGGCAGCGTCCATCCGCCCTTGGCGCCCATGCGCGCGGCCTGGTCGATGGCGACGCGCAGATTGTCCTCGACCGACATGCCGGTGAAGAGGCGGCGGCCCTCCGGCACGATGGCGACGCCCTTCTGCACCATGCGGTCGGTGGCGGTGCCGCCGACCGGCTCACCGTGCAGCAGCACCATCTCGCGCCCGACCGGAAGCAGGCCCATGATCGAACGCAGGAGGGTGGATTTTCCGGCCCCGTTGGCGCCGATCAAGGCCACGGCCTCACCCTGGTGCAGCTCGATGTCGACGCCGTAGAGCGCCTGGAAGTCGCCATAGCGGGCCAACAGCCCGTGGGTGGAAAGAACGGCCGTCATCCCTCGATCCCCATGTAGACGCGCTGGACCTCGGGCAGCGCGATCACGTCGGCGGGCACGCCTTCGGCGATCTTCTCGCCGAAATTCAGCACCAACAGCCGGTCGGCCACCGCCAGCAGCGCGTTCAGCACATGCTCGATCCACACGATGGTGATGCCGCGGTCGCGGATGCGGCGCACCAGCGCCACCAGCGCCTTCGATTCATCGTCGGTCAGCCCGCCCGCGATCTCGTCCAGCAGCAGCAGCTTCGGATCCGACGCCAGCGCGCGCGCCAGCTCCAGCCGCTTGCGGTCGAGCAGAGTGAGAGCGCCGGCCGAGACATTGGCCTTGTCGGAGAGTTCGCACTCGCGCAGGACCTGGGCGCAGAAAGCATAGCTCTGCTTCTCGGACCGGCCGCCGCCGAAAGCGGCGGCGACCAGCAGGTTTTCGAAGGTGGTCATGCCGGAATAGGGGCGCGGGATCTGATAGGTCCGCCCGATCCCCATCTGGCAGCGCCGGAAGGGCGGCTCGCCGCGGAGTGCGGTGTCGCCGAGCTGGATCTCGCCGCCGGACGTCTTCAAGTCGCCGCTGATCATGTTGAACAGCGTCGTTTTGCCCGCCCCATTCGGGCCGAGGATGCCCAGCACCTCGCCCCGATGCACGTCGAAAGTCACGTCATGCAGGACGCGGACAGCGCCGAAGGACTTCGACACCCCGTGCGCTTTCAGCAGGATTTCCCTACCCATGACTCTGCCCGCGTCCCCGCTCATGTCACCAGGCGATCGGCTGAATAGCCTGTTGCGGCGCGAAGAGCTGATTGACCGTGTTGTCGACGATCTTCAGGTCATAAGGCCATTTCTCGCCCTTCACCCACTGGCCGCCGAAGATCGGCGTCTTGCAGATGTTCTTGTGGGGCGAGCCGTCGAACTTGATATGACCGACCAGCGTCTGCAGATCGGTAGCGACCAGGGCGTCTCGGTTGGCTGTACGATCGAGCGGATTGGAAGAGCGCTTCAGGATGTCGAGCGCGACCTCGAGCAAGGCATGCGAATAGCCCAGCGGCTGCGTCCACTGCCGCTTCGAATCGACTTCCCATTGGCTGGCGATGTCGCTGCTGACCTGCCCGGTCAGCGACGACTTGAACGGGAAGGCCGGTGTCCACCAGACCTCCGAGGACATGCCGTTGCCTAGAGGACCCATGGCCTCGACACCCCCCGGGAACAGGAGTGCCGCCGCCACCGTGACCGCCTTCGGCTTGAAGCCCTGCTGGTTGCACTGGGTGACGAAGGTCTTCAGATCGTCCGGATAGGTAATGCCGCCGATGATCTCGCAGCCCTGCTTCTTGAACTCGGCGATCTGTGCGGAAAAATCATTGGTGCGGGGCTGGAAGTAGCCGGGCACCACGACCTCGTAGCCGGCCTTGCGGGTCGGCGCTGGCAAGCCATATTCGTCGTTGCCCCAGGTCTCGCCGTCGATGTTCTGCGGAAACAGCATGCCGACCTTCTTGTTGGTCTCCAGATGGTTCCAGAGTCCGACGAAGGTGTTCAGCGCCTCGTCGAGGCCCCAGAAGAAATGATAGGTCCAGTCGAAGGTCTGCTTGCCGCCGCCGCGCGGCATGATCACCGCTTGCCAGGGAGCGCCGGAGGAAATGCAGGGGGTCTCATAAAGCTCGGCCTGCTCGGCCGCGGGCAGGATCGTGTCGGTGGTCGAGGCCGGTACGAGCAGATGCACCTCGTCGTTCAGGATGAGGTTGCCGGCGATTTCCGATGCCTTGTTCGGATTGGACTGGCTGTCGCGATCGAGGATCTCGATCTCGTAAGTATTGCCGTCGGCACATTGCAGCTGGCCGCCGAGCAGGGCGCGGATTTTCTGCAAGGTGTAGCCATCCGTTTCACCAAACAGGGCGAGCGGCCCGGTCGTGGGGCTGAGATAGCCGAGCTTGATCTTCCCCGCCGTCGCGGCGCGCAGATAGGTCGGCATGCCCAGCGTGCTGGCGGCAACGCCGGCTCCAATCCCCTTCAGGACGCTTCGGCGGCTGGGCCGCAAGCCCGATTTCACCAGTTTGTTGTAGTAGGTCATTGTCGGTTCCTCCCTGGGTTAAGTTTCTCCGGCCCACGGGACCGGTCTCAGTTCAAAGCTTGTTCAGGTCATCCTCAGCAGCGAGCCGCCATCGATGACGATCAGCGAGCCCGTCACGTAGGACGCGGCCGGCGACGCCAGATAGAGCGCCAGGCCCTTGATCTCTTCAGGGTCACCGATCCGGCCGATGAGCGACTGGGCCTCGAAGGCCTTGCGGTCCGCCGGATTGCGCAGCCGGCCGCCGGCGATGTTGGTGATGAACGGCCCGGGCAGGATTGCGTTGATGCGGATGTTGTAGGCGCCGAGCTCCATCGCCATGTGGCGAACGAGATGGTTCACCGCGGCCTTGGCGGGCATGTAGGGTGTACCCACGATGCTCTCGTTGATCAGCGAGGCGATGGACGAGGTGACGATGATCTGGCCGCCGCCATTCGGCTTCATGTGCCGCACGGCATGCTTGATCGTGGTGTAGACCGAGGTCAGGTTTATCTCGATCACCTTGTCCCAGTGCTCGTCGGGCAGGTTCTCGATGGCGCCCTCGGGGTTCCTTTCGCCCGTCGGGGTGTTGAAGCCCGGCCCGGCGTCGATCCCGGCATTGGCGAACACGACGTCGATCGAGCCGGCCTTCTCGGCCACCTTGTCGAAGGCGGCCGCCATGGCCGCACGGTCGCCGACATCGACGACCTGGCCCCAGACATCGCCACCCGCCGCCCTGATCGCCGCCACGGTCTTCTCCAGCCCGGCAGGGTTCAGGTCGAAGATGCAGACCTTCGCCCCGTGCTCGGCCATGATCTCGGAATAGGCCTGCCCGATGCCGCTGGCGCCGCCGGTGACGATCACCGACTTGCCTCTGACATCGAACATCTTCTCAAGTGCGGCCATCAGTTTCCTCCCTTGCGCGACAGCACGAAATCGAACTCTACGTCGTAGAACGGCGCCGCGACCTCGACCCTGGCCGCGGCTTCGGCGTCCTCGACCTTGCGGAATTCGGCGAGCAGGCTTTTCTTCACGCCGAAGACGGCATCTGAATCGATGTACGGATCGTCCGGATCGAAGATGTGCGTGGTCAGCGCGTCGAAGCCCTCGGCCTCGACGATGTAGTGGAGATGCGCCGGACGATTGGGGTGGCGGCCTAGCGCGCCCAGCAGCTTGCCGACCGGACCGTCATCCGGGATCGGGTAGTATTTGGGCTTCACGCCGCGGAACCAGTAACGTCCGTCCGCACCGGTGCGGAACACCCCGCGCAGATTGAAGTCGGGCTGGATGCCCTTCTGCTGCACGTCGTAGAAACCCTCGTCATTGGCCTGCCAGACGTCGATCTTGGCGCCTGCGATCGGGTTACCCTCGGTGTTGAGGATGCGGCCATGCACGAACATCGGCTCGCCCTTCTGGTCGAGGCAGATGTTCGATCCCATTGGCAATTCGGGCGCGTCGGCGACGTGGAAAGGCCCCAGCACCGTGGATTCCGAGGCACCCGACGGCTTGCGGTTGTTGATCGCATCGACCAGCATCGAGACGCCGAGAACATCCGACAGCAGGATGTACTCCTGCCGCCATTCGTTGCAGATCTGGCCCGTCTGCGTCAGGAACATGATCGCGCCGAACCATTCCTCCTGCGTCGGCTCGATCTCCTTCACCGCCTCGTGCAGCTTTCGGGTGATGACCTCCATCACCTCTTTGAGCCGCTCGTCTTTGGCGTTCCTGTTGCGCGCCACGACGACCTCGGCCGAGTTCGCCTCGGTGAAATAGCCGGATTCGTGTTCGTCGATCATGCGATCCTCCTCAGCGCGCCAGAACGGATTTGAAGACCCGGCGCAGTTCGGCCGCCGGATCGGCCGCGAGCGTTTCGGAACGCCAGGCGACGTGGTGGTCGGGACGGACGATCAGGCAGCCGGTGTCGCGGATCTCCCGCGCGCCGGCCCAGTCGCCGGCATGATCCTCGATCGTGCGGCGCGGGCCGATCACATGGCTGCAGATCGGCAGACCGAGCTCCGCGCCCACCGTCTCCGCCGCGGCGACCCACGCCTCGCCGCCAATACCGGTCAAAAGCGTGAACTCGCCATGCCCGCAAAGATCGAGCGTCGAGACCTTCCTGCCCGAGCGCTCGAACACCCAGACATGCGGCAAGCGCGCGCCCGGCCACGTCGTTGGCGCATAGTGCAGCTCGCGATCCTTCTCGAATGCCGGCTCGCGCTGGCCGTCGGTCACCACCGCGCCGGACGCATAGCGCTGGTTCATCTCGACGCCATGGGCGTCGAACTCGTACTTCTTGAAGGCGATAGCCTTGCGGAGCGCCTCGCGCTGCGCTTCGGCCGCGGGCGTCGCGTCGGCGCGGGCCTCCATGTTTCTCTGGATCTTGTCGTGATCGACGCCGCCATCCATGCCGAGCGCCTCGAAGATCGGTCCGAATTCGGCAATGGACTGGTTCGCCCGCGTCACGATCTGGCGCGCGATCGGTGCGCGCTCGGCAGAGTAGCTATCCAGAAGCCCGATGCCCGCCTGCCCCTTGACGACCTTGGCAAGCTTCCAGGCGAGATTGAACCCATCCTGGATCGATGTGTTCGAGCCGAGCCCGTTCGAGGGCGGATGCCGGTGCGCGGCGTCGCCCATGATGAACACCCGCCCCTTCTGCATGTGCGTGGCGAAGCAGTTGTTCACCGTCCAGGTGTTGGCGCCCAGGAGCTCGATCTCGAGCGCGGAATCTCCGACCAATTGACGCGCGACCTCGGTGGCCAGTTCCGGCGTTACCTCCGGCGGCGGCTGGTTGATGTCGTAGCCCCAGACGATCAGCCACTCATCCCACGGCCGCACCATGCGAACCAGACCCATGCCGATGCCGCCGACGTCGGCGCCGGGCTGCATGACCCAGTAGAGGACGCTCGGCCGGTGCGCGACGTATTTCGACAGATCGGCCCTGAACAGGATGTTCATCGAGCCGCCGACGCCCATCTTACCGTCGAGCGGCAGGCCCAGATGCTCGGCCACCAGCGAGTTGCCGCCGTCGGCGCCGACGAGGAACTTCGACCGCACGGTGAAATCCTTACCCGACAGCCGATCGCGGCAGGTCGTGATCACGCCGTCCGCATCCTGGACATGGCCGACATATTCCGTGCTCATGCGTGCCTGCGTCCCGCGGGCGCAGGCCGACTTGAACAGGATCGGCTCCATGAAGGTCTGGGGCAGATCGTTCATGAAACAGGGAGACGACAGCAGATGTTCGGCCTTGGAGAGCGGCGCTGTACCCCAGCTCTTCATGCGGCCGATCTCCTCGCCGGCCAGGCTTTCGCAGAACACGTTCTCGCCCATCAGTTCCTGCGGCGAGGCGTGCATCATGGCCTCTGCCTCGACATCCGGACCGAGGTCGCGCAGCACTTCCATGGTGCGCTGGTTGGTGATGTGGGCACGCGGCGTGTTCGACAACCAGCGATAGCGATTGACGATCATGTTGGCCACGCCGTAGCTCGACAGCAGCGCGGCGGTGGCCGAGCCGGCCGGGCCAGTGCCGACGATCAGCACGTCGGTTTCGATATCCGCCATCAAATTCCTCCCTCGATCTTCGGACCGGTCAGCCTGCGGCGGACCGGAAACAGGTGCAGGCCCTTGCGGGACGCGATCAGGCCCCACAGCCCCTTTGGCGCAAAAAGCATCACGACAACGGCGATGAGGCCGAGCGTCATCAAGTACCAACTGCCGTAGTCGGCCAGCGCCGAGCGCAGCGCAAAGAAGACCAGCACACCGAGGATCGGCCCCTCGATGGTGCCGATGCCGCCAATGACGACAATGAAGATGACGTTGGCGGTCCAGTCGGTAACGGCAAAGGCCGCGCTCGGCGAGATGCGGGCCGTCTGCAGGAAAATCAGCGCGCCGGTCAGCCCGGTGGCAGCCGCGGCGATCAGAAAGACCGCCCATCTGAGCCGGGCGGTATCGACGCCCACCGATTGCGCCGCGTCGACATTGTCGCGCACGGCCGCCAGCGCCAGCCCGAGGCGGCTGCGCAGCAGCCAGTAGATGCCGCCCGTCACGGCCACGACCAGCGCCAAAGCCAGCCAGTAGGCCATGACATCGCGTGCCGCGGCCTCGCGGACGCCGAACAGCGCCCGGACCGCATCGGTGCCCAGGATGCTGCTCGTCGCCTCGCGCGGCAGCGACGTGCCGGTGCCGCCGCCAAGTGCCTTCCACTGCGCAACCAGCAGGCGCGTCACTTCGGCGATCACCCAGGTGCCGATGGCGAAATACGCGCCCTGCAAGCGGAACGCGAAAAAGGCCATCGGAACCGCCAGCACCAGCGCCGCAAGGCCGCCCAGCGGGATCGCCAGGACCGGATTCCAGCCGAGCAGGATCACGCCGGCGAACATCGCGTAGGCGCCGATGCCGACGAAAGCCTGCTGGCCCACCGAGACCAGGCCGCCATAGCCCGCCAGCAGGTTCCAGATCTGCGCCAGCGTCAGCATGGTGAGGATGAAGAACAGATCCTGTATGACACCACGCGAGGCCACGGCAGGCAGCGCGAGCGCGGCGACGAGGAAGAGCGGCACGATGATCGCGGTCACGGTTCCGGCGCGGGTGCGGGTTGTCAGTCGATACATGCCGCCCCCCTCAATCCACTGCGCGCGGAAAAAGTCCGCGCGGCCTGAGCAGCATCACGGCCAGGAAGGCGATATGGCCGGCCAGTATCTGCCATTCCGGATTGAGCGCGGCGCCAAACGTTTGCGCCACGCCGATGATGATCCCGCCGGCAAGCGTTCCCCACAGGCTGCCGAGGCCGCCGATGATCACCGCCTCGAAGGCATAGATCAGCCGCGCCGGTCCGATCGAGGGATCGAAGTTCGCGCGCATGCCGAGATAGAGTGCCGCCAGCGTCACCACGACCATGGCGATCCCGGTGGCGATCGCGAAAATCCGCTTCGGCTCTATCCCCATCAGCCCCGCCGTCACGGCGTCGTCCGAGGTGGCGCGGAAGGCACGGCCGAGGGCGGTGCGGTAAAAGAGCGCGTTGAGCGCAATGATCGTCACGATCGCCGAGGCAAAGGTCATCAACGGCATGATCCCAACCGTGACCAGCCCGAGATCGAGCGATGCCCCTTCCAACGCGCCCACCGGAATGCGGCGGCTGTCGGCGGAGAAGGCCTCGAGCAGGCCGTTCTGCAAGGCGACCGACAGGCCGAACGTGACCAGAAGCGGCGGCAGGATGTCCTTGCCCAGCACGCGGTTCAGGACGGCGGCCTGCAGCAGCCAGCCGAGCCCGAACATCACGGGCATGGCAATCAGGGCAGCGATCCAGGGCGACAAGCCGAGCAGCGTGACGCCCATCAAAACCAGATAGGCGGCAAGAATGATGAGGTCGCCATGGGCTAGGTTCACCAGCCGCATGATGCCGAAGACGAGGCTCAACCCTGCTGCAAACAGGGCATAGAGCCCGCCCAGCAGAATCCCTTGCACGAGGGTGTCCAGCCAGATCATCGCCGCGCCACCTCGATCAGGCCACAAGGGTGCTGTGCGAGCAGACGACCGAGCCTTGGTTCCCGCGTCATGCCGCCACTCCGAAATAGGCAGAGTGGATATCTTCGCGCGTGACCTCGGCCGCCCTGGCGGCCAGCGTGACGCGACCCTCCATCATGCAGTAGACGCGGTCGGCCACTGCCAGCGCCTTGCCGATATCTTGCTCCACCAGCACGATCGCGGCGCCGCCTTGGCGGATCCTGGGAAGTGCTGCGTAGATATCGCGGATAACGACGGGCGCGAGGCCAAGGCTGATCTCGTCGCAAAGCAGCAATTCGGGGTTCGACATCAGCGCCCGGCCGATCGCCACCATCTGCTGCTGGCCACCCGAGAGCGCGGTACCGGGGCTCTTGCGCCGCTCGCCCAAGATCGGGAAAAGGTCATGGACCGCGTCGAGGCTCCACGGCCCCTGCACCTTACGCGCCTGCCCGCCGACCAGCAGGTTTTCCTCGACGGTCAGCGAAGGGAACAGCCGGCGCCCCTCCGGCACCATGGCGATGCCGCGCTTCATGATCTCGGCCGAAGACAGCGCGCCGATCGGCTCGCCCCTGTGCAGCACCATGCCGGGCGCGTTGCCGATCACGCCGGTGATCGAGCGCATCAGCGTGGATTTGCCGGCGCCGTTGGCGCCGATGATCGCCACGCATTCGCCCGCGGCCACGGTGATATCCACACCGAACAGCGCCCGGAACTGGCCGTAATCCGCGGTGAGGCCGCGCGTTTCCAGCATCAGACCTCGAGCCCCAGATAGATTTCGCGAACCGCCTTCGAGGCCATGATCTCATCAGGCGCGCCGATCCCGATCACGCGCCCGAAATCCAGCACGAGGAGCCGCTCGACCACCGAATTCAGGGCATGCAGCACATGCTCGATCCAGATGATGGTGGTCCCCCTCGCGTGGATGGCTCTGATCGTCGCGACCAGGGCCTTGCATTCGCCCTCCGTCAGACCGCCCGCGATCTCGTCCAGAAGCAGAAGTTCGGGGCCTGTCGCCAAGGCGCGGGCGAGTTCCAGGCGCTTGCGGTCGAGAAGGCTCAACGAGCCGGCCACGAAATTGGCTTTCCTGAGAAGCTCCGTCGCCTCGAGGATACCAGCGCAATCCTCGACCATCTCGGCCTCGCGTCCGCCGCGGCCGAAGGCGGCGGCGGTCAAGAGATTTTCGAACACGGTCAGCCCCTCGAAAGGCTGCGGAATCTGGAAGCTGCGGCCGACGCCCATGCGCACCCGCTCCATGGCCGGAGCGCGGGTCACGTCGCGGCCGAGGAATTCGATGCGACCCTCATTTGCAAACAGATTGCCGGTGATCAGGTTGAAGAGCGTCGATTTTCCCGCGCCGTTCGGGCCGATAATGCCCAGCGCTTCGCCGCGCGGCACGCTGACGGTCACGGAATCCGCAACCTTCAGGGCGCCGAAGGACTTCGAAACGTTTTCCAGCCTGAGTATCATCACAGTCATCCTTGGGTCGCGCCGAACGAGGGCGGCGGTATCAGCCGCCCCCGGCAGCGTCAGGCCAGGGCTTCCATCTTGCCAGCGGTGGGAATCTCGGTAGCGCCGGCGTTCTCGACGATCACCAGATCGAACCCGCCACCGGCCTTCTTCCGCCACTGGCCGCCAACGAGCGGCGTCTTGCAGACGTTCTTCGCGGCGAAAGGCGGCAGTCCCGCACCGCTCCATGCCACTTTCCCCACCACCGTCGTCATGTCGGTGGCGGCTATGGCCGCCGCGATCGCCTCGGCATTGGTCGGATCCGAAACGCGCCCCATGACATTGGCCGCCACCTCGAACAGCGAATGGACAAAACCGATCGGCTGCGTCCAGGGACGCCCGGTCTTGGCGGTGAAATCCGCCGCTATTTCCGCCGAGCTCTCGCCCGTCACGGACGATTTGAACGGATGCGAGGCCGACCACCAGACCTCGGATGAGAGGTTGTGGCCAGCATCGCCGAGCGTCTCGACCGATTGCGGAAAGAGGATCGCTTTGGCCACCGTTATCGCCTTGGGCTTGAAGCCCTGCTGGCGGGCCTGGTTCCAGAAGGTGGTGAAGTCCGGCGGAATGACCACACCGGTGACGATCTCGGCATTGGCCGCCTTGAAGGCGTTGACCTGCGCGGTGAAATCGTCCGACAGGTTCTGATAGCGGCCGGGATCGGCAAGGCTGAAACCGGCGGCATCGAGGCCCGGCTTCAAGCCGTTCTTCGGATCACCCCAGGCATTGCCGTCGGCATCGTTGGGGAACAGCCCGCCCACCTTGCCGTTGGTGGAAAGCTGCTTCCACATACCGGTGTAGACGGCGATGATGTCTTCGAGACCCCAGAAATAATGATAGGCAAAGTTGAAAGGCTTCCACGAGGACGGATCGGCCGGATTGCCCTGCTGGCCGATGAACCAGGGCTGCCACGGCGCCATCGTCGAGATCACCGGCACGCCCTCCGCCTCGCAGGTGGTGGCCACCGGATTGGTGTTCTCGGGCGTCGAGCCGACGAGCATCAGGTTGATCTCGTCATCGACGATCAGGCTCTTGGCCACCTCGGCCGCGCGATTGGGGTTCGACTGGCTGTCCTTGACGATGACCTCGAAGTTCTTGCCCGCCTCGGAAGCGAGGAAGGCCTTGATGTTGTAGTC
>NZ_RZQP01000004.1:0-81915 GCF_003998165.1 Mesorhizobium sp. M7A.F.Ca.US.007.01.2.1
CTTCAGCAGCGTGTCGACGTCGGTGATCGCGGCCAGATCAGACCCCTTGGCCGCGACGAACATGTTGGCCAGTTCGGCATAGCCGACGCTGAAATTGATCTCCTTCTTGCGATCGGCGGTGATCGACATGCCCGAGATGATGACGTCGAAGCGCTTGGCCTTCAGCGCCGGGATCAACCCGTCGAACGCCTGCACGACAAAATGGCAGGTCACCGCGAGTTTGGTGCACAGCAACGCGCCAACATCGGCGTCGAAACCGGTGACGTTGCCACTGGCGTCGGACATGCTCCATGGCGGGTAGGCGCCTTCCGTTCCGATGGACAGCTCGCCTTCGGCCGCCAATGCGCTTCCCATGCTTCCCGCGAGACATGCGAGCAGCGTCAAGACTTTCAGTTTCATATCAGTTCCCCTTGTTGTTGGTCTTCATTGCCGTTGTCCGGTGCGAACCGGACGCTTCGAGAATGCTTCCCTCACAGTGTCCGAGCCAGGAATTGGCGCAGACGCTCCGAGCGCGGGTTGCCGAACAGCTCCGCGGGCGCACCCTCTTCCTCCACCTTTCCCTCGTGGAGAAACAGAACCTTGTGGGAGACCTCGCGCGCGAACTGCATCTCGTGCGTTACGAGGATCATGGTGTTGCCTTCCTCCGCCAGTTGACGGATCACGCGCAGCACCTCGCCGACCAACTCGGGATCGAGCGCCGATGTCGGTTCGTCGAAGAGGATGACTTTGGGACGCATCGCGAGCGTTCGGGCGATCGCGGCGCGTTGCTGCTGGCCGCCTGATAACTGGCCCGGATAATGAGCGTGCTTGTCGGCGAGCCCGACCTTCTTCAACAAGGCGTGCGCATGTTCGATGGCCTTCTCGCGGGGCTCCTTCAAGACGTGCCGGGGCGCTTCGATGATGTTCTCCGCCACCGTCATGTGCGGCCACAGATTGAAGTTCTGGAACACCATGCCGACGCGGGCGCGGATGCGTTCGACCTGCGCCATGTCGGCTGGCCCAAGACGGCCGCTCGACAGCGGCTTCATCTTGATCACCTCGCCATCGATGGCGACCTTGCCGCCATCCGGCTGCTCCAGAAGATTGATGCAACGCAGGAACGTGCTCTTGCCCGAGCCCGACGAGCCGATCATGGAAATGACCTCACCGGCATGGGCGGTGAGATTGACGCCCTTCAACACCAAAAGCGAGCCGAAGCTCTTGTGAAGCTCGTCGATCTGCACGGCCGGCGTGGTGATCGTTGCCTTGTCAGCGGGCGCCGGATCGGCCGCGACGGCAGGAAGGGTTGGCGGCGTCTGTTCGCTGCTGGTGTCCTGGGTTATCTCGACGGTTCGCAGGTCCGCCAGCGCACGATCGAAATAGCGCAGGCTGCTGGACAGGCAGGTGCGTTGCCAGTCTGGGTCATCCGGGATGAAGGCGCAACGCAGGGTGTCGCGGATCCGCTTGCCCAACGGCGAATCGAGCTTGCCGAACAGATGCAGCCAGTTGTCGGCCTGCACCGCTTCCATGACAGCCGGCCCATCCAACGTGCCGCATTCAACGACAAGCGGCAGCACGCGCGCGTTCGGCATTGCCTTGCGGACGGCATCGGAGACATAGCCGGTCGCCGTCGCCGCGATGCCGGTATCGGTCTTGGCGCCCTGGCCTGTCAGGACTGTCGCCAGCGCCGGCCCGAAGATGGATTTGCCCCAGGCAAGGCCGTCATGCTCGGAACTCGCCACAGAAAGCAGAGCCGGATAACCGTAAGGCCCGGCGCCGGTATGCAGGTCGAAGACGATGGCCTGGCGCGCCGCGCCGGCAAAGGTCTTCAGAATTTCGTTCAAGGTGCGGTTCGACCAGACCGGGCCGCCACCGCCGTAGAACATGCCGTCGGCGAACTCATACTGGCCGGCTTCGACGATCGCCGCCAGCCCGGCATGCCCAAGCCTTTTGCGCGCCACGGCGAGCTTCTCGTCGGCCGCTATGCGGTCCGGTCCCTCCCACTCGCGATACGCCATGGCGTCGTGCAGGCCGGCATAACCGTTGTTGACGGGAGCACTTGAAGACCAGTCGATGAAGTTGCGGTTGAGGTCGACATTGTCCTCGTTGACGCGCCGCGACCAAGCCGTACCCCAGGGATTGATGAGGTGGATGGCAAGGATGGCTGTGTCGCCGGGCAGGCGCCGCAGGTGCTTCTGGCCGAGCCAGGCGGTCTGGCAAGTCGAGCCGAACGGGCCCTCGACACCATGCGTACCGGAGATGAGCACGATCAGCTTGCGCGCATCGCGGCGGCCAAGCAGCGCCACATCCGTCGCCAGCGTCTCGCCATCCGGGCCGTTCAGCGGATGAACATATTCAGACAGTTCCGCGCCGGCCCGCTCGGCGGCTTCGCGAAATCTCCTGCGAAGGATGGCGAAATCACAGGCATAGGTTGGGGCTGGCTCATCATGGCGCACGGTCGATCCCACCGGATCGCTGGCAGCTGCGGTCAATCCGTTCATTCCCTGTCGTTCCACCGTGGGGCTATTCATCGTTGTGATCGCTCGTGTTCTGAGGTGGCAATCGGCGCTCATTGCCGGAAAGGAGCGGCCTGGAGGACCGGACAAACCAGGCGTCGGAGGGAAGCACCTTGTCGGGGTTCATGATCGACTGATCGTCCAGCGCTCGTTTCACCCGCTCCATCGCGGCGAGCTTCGTCGGGTCAATCGTCGCCAGCAACGAATGGATGCGCTTGGACCCAACACCGTGCTCGGCGGAAAAAGAACCGCCAATCTCCCGCAGTTGTTGGTACAGGACGCTCTCGGCAGCCTCCGCTACGTCAGGCGCCAGCGGACCCTGACGGTTGAGGATGATATGCAGGTTTCCATCGGCCAGGTGACCGAAGACATAGGGCGCCAGACCCGGTTCGATCGCTGCGAGCCGGGGCAGGATTCTGTCGAGATAGGCCGGAATTTCCGACAGAGGCACCGACACGTCGAAGGAAGGCGCTTGGGGATGGGCGCGATAGAGCACGCCGGTGTCTTCGCGCAACCGCCACAGGTCTTCCTCTTGCCGCCGCGAGCCGGCAATGATGCCGGTGGCTTCAGGATAGCGCTCCATCACTTCCGAATAGATACGCTCGAAATCTTCGCGCAGCGCCTCTTCGCGCGCGCCGCCAAGCGACAGCAGCAGGAACAGTGTCTGGTCGAGCGGCACGCTCGGTTCGGACCATTCATGCGCGGCTGCGGCCAGGCTGAAATACGAGGTCCACATCGCCTCCGCCGCGCGCAAAACTCCGGTATCCGATTCAAGCGCCAGATGAATGACTTGCAGCGCCGCTTCGACAGACGGCAGCCCGAAAAGCGCGGTGGCGGTGGCTCGGGGCGAAGGGTCGAGCTTGACGACCACGCGGGTCACGATGCCAAGCGTGCCCTCCGCACCGATGAAGAGATGCTTCAGATCGTAGCCGGCGGAATTCTTCACCACCCGCGTCAGATCGGAATAGACCGATCCGTCGGCCAGCACGGCCTCCAGGCCAAGGACGCGGTGGCGCATGACCCCGTTGCGAAAGGCCATCACGCCACCCGCATTCGTGGACACCATGCCGCCGATCGTCGCCGAACCGCGCGCGGCAAGATCGATACCGGGCTCCAGCCGGTGCTCAAATGCGGCAGACTGCAAAGCTTCGAGGGTAACACCGGCACCGACGACCGCCACGCGCTCGACCGGATCGAGCCGCTCGATCCGGTTCATGCGTGCCAGGGAAAGAACGATGTCGCCCGGCCGCGAGACACTTCCGCCGACCAGGCCGGTCCGCCCGCCCTGCGGCACGATCGGAATCTCATTTTGGCTGCAGATGCGCACCACCGCCGCGACCTCACCGGTCGATGAAGGCGCAACGACGATGCCGGCGGCGCAATCCGTCCCGTTCGAACCAAGGTCGATCGCCCGGGCATCATCACCGGTCCGCACATTCGAGGCGCCAACGACATGGCGGATCGCGTCGACAACCGACAACGGCACCGCTTGCTCGATCCAGTTCGTTTGCCTGGGAGACGCGTGGCCGCTCATCGCCCCGCCAATCCCTGAAGCGCCGTGATCAGCCGGTCGTTGTCGGCCGGCAAGCCGATGGTGGCGCGCAGATAGTGCTCGTAGCCGGTTTCGCGCCACGCCTTGACGATGATCCCCTGCTTCAGGAGACCGGCGGCAACGCTGGAGCTGTCGCCCTTGCAGTCGAAGAACAGGAAGTTTGTCTGCGACTGGGCAACCCGGAAACCAAGGCCCTTAAGTGCGGCGGCGGTGCGCACGCGCTCGGCTCTGACGCGGCCCGCCGACGCCTTCATCCAGCTTTCGTCGGCCAGTGCCGCAATAGCGGCGACCTGTGCTGCCGCATTGACGTTGAACGGCGTCTTGGCGGCCGCGATCACTCTTGCCAGTTCGAAGCCCGAACAAACGGCATAGCCAACGCGCAGCCCCGCCAGGCCATAAGCCTTCGAAAATGTGCGCAGCACGACATGGTCGATGCTGCTGTTGCGCAGGACCTCGATGCCGTCGGGCGCGCCGGGATCGGCGAATTCGAAATAGGCCTCGTCCAGGACAAGAAGCGTGCCGGGCCGCACGGCGCCGATCAGCCGTCGCAGGCCAGCGTGGTCGAGACCCGGCCCGACCGGATTCCACGGCGAGGATATGAAAACGATCCGTGGCCCAACGGCGATCGCCGCTTCGAGCGCGGCAAGATCGAACCCCATCTCGGGTATCATCGCAATCTTGACGACATCGGCACCGGCAGCCAGCGGCTCTATCTCATGCAGCCCGAAGCTCGGCACCGTGGTGACGACCGAGGCGCCCGGCACCAGGACGGCGCGCGAGATGGCGGCGATCATCTCCTCGGAACCATTGCCGGCAACGATCATGCCAGGATCGATCGCCAGTTTTTCGCCAAGCGCCGCCCGCAGCGCCGTGCAGGCCGGATCGGCATAGCGCCATGGCTCGAAGGATGAGGAGGCCAATGCGGCCATGACGGCGGGAGAACACCCATCCGGGTTCTCGTTGCTGGCCAGCCGGGCGACATCGTTGCGGCCACTCAGCGCCCGCGCCATCGAGATGTTCATGCCGGCATTGTAGGGCGGCAAGGCGGCGATATGCGGATTGAGCGGCAGGCTCGACGCTGGTTTGACCGACTGTTCCAAATCCCGACTTCCGTTTCCCCGCGCCCACGCGCGGCAATCTTGTCAAATATCGAGGACGACTGATCCGCGCGGCTTGGAGCAGCACAACAGCACTTCGCCGCTTCCAAGCTCGTCCAGCGGTTCCTCGAAATAGGCGATGTCGCCCGAGATCAGCCGCGACTTGCATGTGCCGCAGATGCCGGCCCGGCAGCTGAATTCCGGCAACAGACCTTGGTTCTCGGCGAAGTCGAGCAACGATACGGCCGAGCCATCCCAGACGGCCGTCAGGCCCGACTTCCGAAATTCCACGGTTGTCGCTTCCCCGGCCGGCTCGATCCTTGCCGGCTGCGCTGGAACCGCGGGAACTCGCACTGCATCGGGCTCAAGCACCGTCGCCGGGCCGAAGAATTCGTAGGCAATGCGATAGCTTGGCGCGCCAAGCTCGCGCAGCATGACGTAGATCGCCTGCATGAACGGCGGCGGGCCACAGAGGTAGAAATCATAGTCATCGATCGGCAGCAAATGCTGCAGCACGTCCCGCGAAATCATGCCTTCGCTATGGAAGCGCTGCTCGGCCTTGTCGCGCTCGGACGGGTGCCGGTAGCAGAAGTGTGCGGTCAGGCCGGGACGGGTCGAGACCAGGCCGGACACTTCATCGCGCAAGGCATGCACATCGCCGTTGTCGCAGGCGTGAATGAAGACGGCACGGCGGTCCGGCAACGAAGCCAACGCATGCAGCATCGACACCATCGGCGTCAGCCCGACGCCGCCGCTGAGCAGCACGACTGGACGGTTGCTGGCCTTGTCGAGCACGAAATCGCCGCGCGGCCCTTCCGCCTGAAGCACATCACCGACGTCGATACGGTCATGCAGGAAGCACGAGCTTATCCCATCGGGAAGCCCCGGCCCGGGTGCTGCCTCACGCTTCACGCTGATCCGATAGGAAGCGCTGTCTGGGGAACAGGAGATACTGTAGTTGCGCAGCACATATCCCCTTTCGCCGGCGGCCTCCCGCGCTACCGGAATCCGGAACACCAGGAACTGGCCCGGCTGGAAGTCGCGCCAGTCCTGTGGATCGACCGGCTCGATATGGAATGAAGTGATGAGGGCGCTTTCGCGCACCTTCGCGACCACTTTCAGGTCGCGAAATCCGCTTCTTGCGATGGTGTCGCGAGCGGTGAATGCATTCATTCGGCAGCTGCCAATTGCTGGCTCTCGCTGGCAATCAGCTTGGCCAGGTTCCGGCGAAAGCGCAGCGGTCCGACATCTATCTTCAGATCGAGATTGGGCGTGCGCTTGTTTGCCATGCCCTTGTGCACGGCATTGAGCACGGTGCGGTCCTCGTCGAAGGCGCCGCGCACAGAGGTGGCGAACTGGCGGGAAACCTCCAAATCGTCGGGGGCGAAATTGCGCATCTGGAACCAGTAATATTTCGTCTGGTTCTCATCGACCGGCGTCATGAAGTTGTAGCTGTCCATGAGGAACACGTCCTCGTGCAGCGGCTTGCCCTCGCCGCCCGTGCGGGCCGGCACGAAGATCGCCTTGATGATGGCGTTGGAGGGGTAGCGCACTTCGTAGTGCTGCTTGCGGTCGCAATTGCCTGAGAATTTGAGGAAAGGCGCATAGAAGGGCGCCGGCGCGGCATCGACCACCCAGCGCCACACGGTCACGCCGTCCGCGCCTACGGTGGTTTCGAGTGGCGCATCCTCCATCGCCTGAACGCCGCCGAAGGAGGACTGGTGGACCCAAGACACATGCGAGGGGTCGAGCAGGTTGTCGGTCATGTAGAGGTAGTTGCAATCGAGCGCCATGGACTCGCCGCGATTGACGCCCCATGCCGGATCGCCCCAGTGGTCGACCGCGAAAATCAGCGCGGGGTCGGCCTTTGCCGCTTCGCCCATCCATATCCACAGCAGCCCGTAACGTTCGGCGATCGGATAGGAACGAACGCATGCCACATGCGGTATCTTTTCAGCACCGGGCACGCGCGTACAGGTTCCGGTGCTGTCGAAGGTCAGCCCGTGATAGCCGCATTCGACAGTGTCGCCCTTGATGCGGCCCATGGACAGCGGCAGCTTGCGGTGGGGACAGGCATCCTCGAGCGCCGCCACCACGCCATCGGTCCGGCGGTAGAGGACAATATCCTCGCCAAGTATCCGGGTCGGCACCAGCCTGTCGGCGACCTCATGGTCCCATGCGGCAACGTACCAGCAGTTTCGAAGAAACATGGCGTCCTCCCGAGCTTGTGACGCCTAAACGAATATCTTGCGGGCCTGGGACGACATAGGGCTTGCATCTGCGTTCTATTTTAGAAAAACTAAATCAAGCTGCCCCCAGGATCGTTGCCCAGGTGAAGAAGACGCCCCCACTGCGTGCGATACAGGCCTTCGAGGCTTTCGGGAGGCGTGGCAGTGTGACGGCGGCCGCCAACGAACTCGGCGTCTCCGTCGGCGCGGTCAGCCAGCAGATCCGCAAGGCCGAAGACGCCCTGGAGGCGCGGCTTTTGGAACGGCGCGGCAGGAGTGTCGCCCTTACCGCGCTGGGCCGCGTTTACCACGCAGCGGTTGCCGTCGGCTTCGAACACATTCGCGACGCCCAGGATCTCATCGAACAGGCCCGGTCCGCGGACACTTTGACCATCTCCTGCCTGCCGTCGTTGGCCAGCAAATGGATCGGCCCGCAGCTCCTGGATTGGCAGGTCGACCACCCCGGCGCGACCGTGCGGCTGGTGGGCGCCGAGACGGAGCCAAGGCTGGGCGCCGAACAAGTTGACTTCCGTATTTCGTACGGCACGAAATATCGTGATTTCGAGCACTACACCGAACTGTTCACCGACTGGGTGGTGCCGGCCTGCTCGCCGACGCTGCTGGCGAAACATCCGGTCGGCAAGCCCGCCGATATTCTCGATCTGCCGCTTCTCAGCATCGAATGGGCCCGCGATCACCGCTCGCCGCCGACATGGGCGGAATGGGCCGCAAGCATCGGCGCGGTGCACCGCAGAACATCCGGCGAAGTGGCCTTTTCCCTGTCGAGCGCGGCGATCGATGCGGCGGCCAACGGAAGGGGCTTTGTGCTGGCGCAACTGTCGATGGCTGCCGACGATATCGCGTCGGGCAGGCTCGTCGCCCCGTTCGACAAGCGGATCAGGCTGCCGGAACCTTATTTTTTGGCTTGGGATCGGGCCATTCTTGAAAAGCCTTTTGGTCCTGAGCTGCGAGCCTGGATTGTTTCGATTTCCAAGCGACTGGGCGCAACCTTAGCAGGATAGTCGAACACCGATCTGGAGACATAAGTCTGCATCTGCCAAGTTCGCGCGCACCAGCGTCTTAAGAGATCCAGACATTGGTCGGCGGTGTGCGGTCCCACGGATTGCTTCAGTTTGCCCTAGATATCTCGACAAAAGTCTTTTTTCGCCCTTCTTGCACCGCTAGCCGTCGGGCGGCTTTGCGACCCAAAACAGCAGCGTTCGCGCCCTCAAGTCAACAGGGGTTCACTCAACTTCCCTGCTGTACGAGATCCCGGCGAACTCGGAGCCCCTGCTTGAGCAAATCCCGACGTACACGAAGTCCTGGCCCCGCCCACCATCGTAACGCCGGCTTCCTCATCAGCGTCCTGTAACCGGCGACGGGTCTCCAACGTGCCCGTGTCGTCATTGCCTGTAACAATTAGATCAAAAGTTTTCTGGCCTGCGAGAGGCGGCCTGCTGTTTTGCTCGAATCACTTGCGATGGAAGGTGCGGCGTTTCGGTGGCAGCCCCAGCGCGCTTTGAAATGGGATAATCCCTCGCAGATCGCCTTTGCAACGGGGATACCAATCTCGGATCGCGAAAGATCGGCGAACCAGACCTGCGAACCACAAACTTCGCCGATTTCATTCAGCAGGTCGGTGACGTTGCTTTCGCCAGCGCTTTCCAGGCCGTCGGCAGGCTTGCCGATGGCGAAACGAAAGTTGCGCACGTCAGCGAAACGCTTCCAGCGGGTCATCCGACAATCGTCATCGCTCATCGTTTTATTACGGGGCCGTTCTGCCCTTTCGGCATGGGCCTGCATTGCAGCTTCGGATTGTATCAATTCCAAAAACGCGGACCGGGCGGCAGCAACCATATCGAAGCTGCACCCGAAACCCACCGCCATATGCTCGCCACTGTCTTCGCAGCTGATCGCCGCCGTCACGATGGCCGTGCGGAAGGAAGAGATATCGAGAAGCCAGAGCCTGCGTCCCGTTTCTTGGCGATGCTGCTGGATGTGAGACGCCAAGCCTTGGTCATCAAGCCGCGCGATATCCAGCCGCTTTCTCAGGGAGCCTCGGTGCCACCATATCCCTGTGGCGTCTCGTTCGACGAGTTCAAGCAAGGCGCGGGTTCTTGCATCGGCCCGCGTTGTGCCAGCGGCGCAACCATTGGTGTCGACGTTCAAGCTGCAATCGCCATATGCGACGTCACCAAAGCGGCCATAGCAGAGAAACGCCGGACAAAGCGCGACCCTATCGTCATGGAAGCTGCGAACGGACGCCCATAGCTGGGGATTGTTCAGATGATCCGTTGAAGGGATACTGTCCCAGCCACGCCACACTCTGTTGAGCCGATCGCGATGTCGGATCTGTTCCAGCGAAAAGCCCAACACCTGAATCGCATCGATCCTCATTCCATCGCCTGGAGAGCCGATGCGTGCTGACGCCGTGACGTCTTCGGCTCTGCAGGCCCAGCTGGAAATCTCCGCGGCCTCTCCGAGGCAAGACAGCACGGCCGTGCCGGCATCAAAGCCTTTGCCACTTGCCGTGAATCGTTTCTCATTCCCTTCGAATGGAGCAATGTTGGACATAGCCAGGAATCCACCCGGAACATCGAACACTTCAACGCCAATGTCGTAGCGTGTCGCGAAGTGCAAAAGGGGCAGCCCATTCTCGGGCGCAGCGACAAGGGTCGCAGCCAGATTCTCCAAAACATCCAAATCATCTTCACTCGACTGGCGGTCCCAGGTCGGGTCGTCTTGGTTCACCGTCATCGGCCGGTCGTGATGCATCAGCAGAGCAAGCGTTGTCCAATGCGACCCGCGCAACAGCATGTTGGCTCTTTCAATATCTTGGCTTCTGCTGTTTACGTAGGGTAAGCGGTGGGCGCCCGTTGGCGACCGAGACGATAGCCGGCGGAGTTGACAATTTCCACAGACGGTCTGGCGATTAGGCTAATCGGCGGTTTCGAGCTTCGCAAGGGCTCGGAGACGTTCTCGTTGGGCAAGCGGAAGGCCTGCGCGATTCTCGCCTATCTGTTACTGAGCGGCAGGTCACGCGAGACGCGCGGGCGACTGGCGGCATTGCTTTGGAGCGAGCAGGACGAGGAGCATGCGCGCGGATCACTGCGCCAGTGCATAAAGGATCTCCGACGCCTGGCAAGCGAGACCAGGCTTAATTACCTCGCGGTCGACAAGCTCGTCCTGGGAATCGATCCGACTGCAATCCGTTCCGACATCGATGAGCTTGAACGTGCGCTCGACGACCGCAATTATGACGGTGCGCTGCTCCTGCTGGCCAAAGCCAGGGATGGACTTTGCGCCGGGTTGGACGATTGCGATCCTGTCTTCGACAACTGGCTGAGAATGCAGTCGACGATGATAACCGACAGGCTGGTGACACGGCTCGCAGCCTGGCTGGCGGCCGAGACAGACCCGAGACAGCGCAAATCCATCGCTGCGTGCATCCTGCAACTTGATCCGTTTTTCGACGATGCCGTGGTGGAGACCATTCGGAGGGTTTGTGAGGAAAGCGGTTATGCCCGCGCCCTAGCGTTCTTCGACCGCTACGCGGCCGAACTCAAAGCGGACATGGATCTGCGACCACCGGCAGAAATCCTCCACCTTCTAGAGGCGCTCAAGCCGGGCAACGACGGTGAAAAGCGGGCGGCTGACCCCGACCTTGCGCAAAGCGATCACGACAGCCGCATCCCAGGGAAGCCGACAATCGCCATCATCATTGCCAGGCGCGAAGCAGAGAACGAACACCTGCAATTTGCCTTGGCGACAGAGCTTCTGGCTTCGATTTCCCGATTTAGGCATTGGACAGCCGTGTCAACGGAGTTGCAAGCCGGTGAATTCTCACTGGATCAGATGCATCAGGCGGCAGGCGAACACGTGGATATCGGCGTCCTCATCCGTCTGATCGACACGGATGGACCAGCAGTGTTCCAAATTACCTGCTATGACTTCCTGCAAGAAGGAGAAGCCTTCGTTCTCACCGTTCCGTCGGATCCGTCTTCCTGGCGCTCGGCCTTCAATGAAGTTTGCGCACGCTTTTCCGCGCGCCTGCAGATTGCCTTGTCCAGTGCCAGGCTGCATCGCATATCGCAAGCTTCCCCGAACCATTTCTCGGCCTATGATTGCTGGCTGGACGGACAGCGGCTTTCGATCATGTGGCGAAAGGACACCGAAGAAGCTGCCATCGCCCGCTACGAGGAAGCCATCCGGCTTGATCCCGATCTGTCCTGCGCCTATTCCAGCCTCGCTGCGGTGCTCAACTCGCGTTGGATCGTCGTTCCGGGTGCATCGTCGATCGAGCAGGATCTAAAGCGCGCATTCGAACTGGCCAAGCGTTCGGTCCTGCTCGACCCATTCGACCACCGCAACCAGGTAAATCTGGCCTGGAGCCACCTTCTGGCGCGACGCTGGGAGCTGGCCGATTTTCACTTCAGCCTTGCACATGAGCAAAATGCCGGGAACCCCGCGACGTTGATCGCCTACGCGCTGGCCAGCTCCTTCATGGGTGATCATCAACGGGCATCGGAGCTTTCGAAGCGCAGTTTCGACCTCAATCCCATGCCCGACGCTCACTATCATGGCTACCAGGCGACCATTGCCTTTCTCGCCAATGATCTGGAGGGGTGCGTGGCCGCTGCGGTCAAGAGCGATCAACTGTTCGCCGACATCCACGGCTGGTCGGCGGCGGCACTTGCGTTGCTGAAACGCAACCGCGAGGCCGGGGATGAGTTCAGACGTTTTCTACGCAACCTAACGGCGGCGTGGCAAGGGCCGGGTAGGCTTGACCGCGCTGTCGCCGTGGAGTGGTTCAAGACCGCTTTTCCGATCCGGTTACCAGTCGATCAGGAGAAGCTGGCCCGTGGCATCGAATTGGCAGCCCAGTCGGGCTGACACGGCCGAACCGTTGCTCGCAATTGCGCCGGGTTTCACTTGCAGCGTGACATCACGTAGTCGCCGAGGCGCTTATGATATGCGCTCAAACGGTTTTTCTTTATTTGATCGGGCGGGCCGGCGTTCGGGTCGAGATTGTAGTGATCGGGAAATGTATAGTCCTCACCGGGTCCATCCGCCGGCGCAATGGTGGCGATCGTTTGCTCGACGTCGCCGGTGAAGGGAAAGGCGATGTTCACGATCAGGTCTTGGTCGAAGTATGGTTGGATGGTGATCTCCTCCCAGGTTTTGTCCCTGGGCGTCATGAACCCACGCAGCAGGTCCTTCATCGCCTCCTGATCTCCACTTCTGAAGATCGCTTGCTTGGCCGGATCCTTGATCAGGTCTCGGATGAATTCGCCAAGCGCCTCGAACTGCACATCTTTGAACTTCACCATGTCCACTTTCCCCGCTAAACCAGATTGAGCACTGTAGCGCTGCCGTTATCAGCGCTATTGAAAACCCTGACTGCCGAGCAGGCCGCCAAGCACTTCATCCGATACCTTCGCAGTATCATTGAGATCGAGCAGTCCTGCCAGCGTTTTTGGCTCTACGTCCGGAATGAGCCTGCGAGAGGTGATATCCGTATCGGCAGCCTTGAACAGTGCGGATGCGATCGTGGCGGCCACCACATAGGAGCCAACTGGGCCAAGATGGCTGCCGTCATTACCAAGAACGGACGCCTCCTGGATGATATAGTAGGAGAGAGGTGTTTGCCTCAGGAACTCCGGGTACCGTTGCAAAGCGGCCCGAAGTCGGCCGGCGTTGTAGACGTAACGTTTGGCGCAGGCGGCCGTGGGAAGCATGTCATTGCCCGTCAGGACCGGCACATCGATACTGTTGTCGCCCAGGGCGGTCTTCACCGCACCGGCCACGTCCTGCCCGGATGGCAAACCAAGGTCGTAACAGCGCCAGCAATCCATGAAGGCAACCGGCCGGACTGTGCCGTTCAATTCCGCACTCAGGCCGGCAATCGTCAGTTCTTTCGACAGGAATGGTCCTATGCGCCGGGCACTTTGAGCTTTCGACGGGGGGTCGGCTGAGGCAAACCGGTTCCAGTCGACAATCCAGTTCTCGGGTATTGGAATCTCCCCACCCGGGCGCAGGCTGGAAAAGGACAGCATTTTG
Source organism: Mesorhizobium sp. M7A.F.Ca.US.007.01.2.1 (assembly GCF_003998165.1). Taxonomy (NCBI): domain Bacteria; kingdom Pseudomonadati; phylum Pseudomonadota; class Alphaproteobacteria; order Hyphomicrobiales; family Phyllobacteriaceae; genus Mesorhizobium; species Mesorhizobium sp. M7A.F.Ca.US.007.01.2.1. Next base: position 13,433 of record NZ_RZQP01000004.1, read on the forward strand.
CGCAGATTGGCTGGTTCTTCGACCGACCTGTCGTTCACGACATAGAACTGCCGGACCATGGCGTGGGCAAAGCGCGACGCACCGAAGGTGAATTCCAAAGGCAGCGCATTGAAAGTCTCAAGTGCCGAGACTCCGGCGCCAAGAAAATCGTCACTGGCGAAAAAATGGTCCCATATTTCCGGAGCCAGAACTTTTCTCAGATAGTCGTTGATGATCACAGTGCGGTAAACCGAGGTCAGATAGATCCTGGCACGCTTGTAAGCTTCTGCTGGGTCGGTGCCGATGCCAAGCAGCAGATCCACGATCCTGTTGTGGATGCCCATGAGTGTGCAGAGCAGTTGCGACAGGACAAGATTGTCGTCGTTTCGCGGATCCGCCACCAAGGGCCGATAAGGCGATCGCCGACCCTCGACACTGATAAACTTGCCCGAGAAGTCGATGCGCGGCAAATCACGGCCTTGCATGGTCTTACCGTCGACCGGAAGCATACTGCCTTTCATGCAAGGCAAGCCGATCGGAAAGCGGCAAGCCGACAGGTCCGCCCCATCCGCAACATCGTAGAGATGGGCGTCGACGATTGGCCCCCGCCCATAGAGCCCCGAAAGGTCAAGGCCTTGCGAGGACGCGTTCTTCAAATGATGGGTTTTGCCTGTCGGCTTGGGCAATCCGAATATTTGGCTGAAGACGATGTCATGGAACACGAATTGACCGAAATAGGTAAAGCCGGCTGGTGTAGGGCTGAGATCACTGCCTTCAAGTCCATCGGTCGGGCCGACCATTTCCGCCGTGATGTCCAGCAAGCCCGCCTTGGTGCGGTCGATGGCGCTCTCGTCTTCGGTTGCGTCAAACAAGGCGATCGGCATGTCCGCCAGGGACGGGAAGAGCCTGATGCCTCTCAAGGTCGGCTTGTCGTTGAGGCCGTCGTCTGAATTCTGGTTTGACCGGTTCGGTATGTTGGCGGCTTCGAAGGAGGACGTTTCGCCGTGGAGCATCGAAGTAGACCTCGTTTTCCAGAAGGATGAATGCGGCCAGGCGAGTAGCTTGGCATGAATCCGGGAGTAGAAACAGACTTGCCCGTCGGTGGTCTGAATGGCGCGGCCCCAGAGCAGAGCGACATTGCCGAGGCGATCATGACACTGACGGATCGAGCTTCGGGCCCGCCGAGACGGCGGTGAACAGCACACAGGACAGAATGACGCCCGCACCCAGAAGCCCGTCGGGCGAAAGCCGTTCACCAAGCAGAGCGGCAGCGGAAATGGCGGCGAACACACCCTCTCCGCTGCAAATCACCGCCGCATGGGACGAAGTGGTGTAGCGCTGTGCAGAAGTCTGCAGGCAAAAGCCGACAGCGGTCGAGAACACACCAAGCATGATGAGTTCTGGCCATGCTGCCATAATTGCCTGAAATGTCATTGTGCCCTGCAGGGCGAAAGGTAGCGTGGCAACGGCCGTGCCGATGAACTGTGCGGCCGCCGTCGCGAAGGGGTGGCCATGTGCCTGCACATGCCGCCCGAGTTCGACCGTCCATACTGCAAAACAGATTGCAGTCAGGACGGCGAAAGCGTCGCCGGCGGTTGCCGAACCATTGAAGCCGCCCGCCAGGAGAGCCGATCCCACGACCGTCAGAATTGCGACGAATAGGATCAGTGCACTTGGACGCTCCCTCATGATCAGCCACGCGGCGATCGGCGTGATAACAGTGGAAGCGCTGATAAGGAGGCTCGAGTTCGTCACCGTCGTGCTGACATAGGACAATTGCTGGACCACACAGCCGAGGGCAAAAAGCAGAACCACTCTCGCCACACTTGGAAACCAGCCGGTGTTGGTTTCGGGGTCGCGCTCCCGCACCGCGAATGGCAACGTCACCAGTCCGGCGATCACGCTGGTCAGGAAAACAACCGCCATGGGATCGAGGTGGGCCAGTATGGTCTTGTGGGACACATTGCCCACTCCCCAAATGAGCGCAGCAAGCATTAGCAAGGAATTTGCCTTGAATCTGGACATGATTGATCGCATCACCACAGCGGGCAATGGCTCCAACGGTTTGTGATCGGGTTTGAAAGCGATGATCGGGGCCGACGGACCCCGTCATCGTCGAGGTGGCTGGTGTTGCGCGGAAGAACGCGTCTTTTGGTTCGCGATCTATCCGGGGCCAGCACTCGATATATGTGATCTGCGCAAGACGGGGATGGTGGGCAGCAGGACGGGCTTTGGCGGTTCGTTCTGCTCGAAACTGACGCTGCGCTGAAGAAGCGGAAGGATGGCCTCCGGGGTTGCCGAAACCATTTGCGTGCATCGAGTTGACGAGTTCATGAAGCCAGCCTCGGACATGCTCTCGAAGACGCCGAGAAGTGGTGACCAGAAGCCTTTGAAATTCGCCAGGACCAGCGGCTTGCAGTGCCTTTCCAGCTTGCGAAGCGTCATGACCTCGGTCAGTTCCTCAACGGTTCCGATGCCGCCAGGCAAGGCTACAAATGCATCCGCGTAGTCAAACATGAGCTGTTTGCGGATACTCATGTCGGGAACTGAAATCGTCTGGCATCCCGATAATAGCATTCTCATCCGCTCGATCAGGAACTGCGGGGTGATCGCGATCACGGTTCCACCCCCTTCTGCTGCGGCAATAGCCACCTGGCCCATCAGGCCATCACAGCCACCGCCATAGACCAGGCGAATACCTGCTGCGGCTATCGTCTCGCCAAGGATGGTGGCGCAACGGGCGTGGTCGGGATCGTTGCCAAGCATGGCGCCGCCGAAAACGCAGATCGTGCCGATGCGTCGCTGCAAGGGATAGGAGCGGCCGATCTGTTCTGCGGAATTGTCGGATGATGATCCAAACATGGTGTCTCTCCAAATGAGGTTGGAATAGCGAAGCTTGATCAGCCGGCGGAATGATCGCGGGCTGCGCGAGGTTGGCTCGATCGGAACAGAAGCAGGTCAGCCCAGGACCAGAGCAGGTAACAAACGAGAAGGCTGGCGGGCGTAGACCAATGCTGTGGCTGTTCGACTTCGAATTTGAACAGCGATGCACAGAGTTCTGTCCCGGCGGCGATGAGGGCCGGCAGCCGGCTGAGAAGGACCATGACGCGAAACGGGTCGGGGCCGTATTCCGACAAGTTGAGGATCCGGACACCGGGTCGGTGGCAAGCACTGCCGAATTTTCCAACGGAATGAAGCAGGCCCGATGTCAACGCCAGCAACGGATGGCCAAGTTCAAACAGGGCCAGGCCAAGGCAACCGGCACCAACGCCGGACAGGAAATCACCCAGGCGGTTGAGATTTTCCCTAGGCTTGAGACGCCCGTTCCAGGCGCGATGGTAGATCTCGCCGCTGGCGAAGAAGATCGCCGTCGCCGAGGTCATTGCGATCGCAGCGAAATTGCCCGTCAAATAATGGCTGATGGCGGCCGGCGCGCCTGTCCAGAGGAGTTGGTTCAGATCGCCGGATACGAGAATCTGCGCCGTAATCCCCTGACAAAGACCAATGAGGTTGCCGACATTGTAGGCTCCCCCAGGGCCAGACATCCGTGCCGTTAACGCGCTGCGCCAAGCAAGGAGGCGCGGAGACCGAACCGTGAAGGATGAGGCTGTTTCGCGAGCTGAAATTTCGACTGGGGCTACACGCAGCGGCTTATTGATGTTGAGCGTCATGTCGGGTTCCTCCCTTATGACGCATGCTTTGCAGTGCTCCGCGTGATCTCAACGTGAATTGCGCTGGAATGGGTCCGTCCAGGCTAACAGGCAGATCGCATTGGCGGTTCCTGCAAGGTGACGGTTGATCTACTTCTCTCAATTGCCTCGGCCAGCCTTATCCCGCGGCGAGCTTCTGTGTCGGCGGGGCCTTGCAGCCCTGGCCGACGACATTGTCTAAGCGGATCGCCTGCCGAGCCTCCATTGACAGCCATCCGGATGCACGGGCCGCGAAGACCGGAAATCATCTCTCGACGATCATGCGAAGACACCGGGGAACGATGATCGTTATTTCACGCTGAATTACGCTGAGTTGCCCAACATCACAGCCGCAACGCCAGACTGACATCCGCAAAAGGCTGAGCGGTCGAACCTGAACCTCAACTGAATCCAAGGATGGAATTCGATCATGCTACGCAGCTTGACGAAAACATTCACCGCCATCTCGACAATCGCCGTTCTCATGGCACCTCTGATGACTCCCAATGCGGCCTACGCGAACAGCACCACCGTTCCGCGCAAATGCATAAACGGCGTGGCAAGGTGCGCATCTCGCTATCCAGCAAGCTTTCGAGACCACCCATTTCAATTCAGCGGGACAGTGCAACGCACCTTACTCCCGAGGTTGGCGCAACGCTCTCCGGGTCGGCATCCATCTCAAGCTCCTCGAACGCCCGGCTTGTCTGAGGGTCTTCACAAAATGTTACGTAAGGGAACGTTCGCGCCTGACTCTTCTTAGGCAATCGAGGCGGTTGTCGCCTCGTGCATTGTGAAGGAGAAGAAGAATGCCCAATCAAGGTGGTAGCCACGAACAGCATGTGAAGGCAGGCCAGCAGAGCCACAAGAATGCCGACAATAAAAACCGTCAGCAACAGCAGGCCGCTGGTGGTGGTCAACGGCAGCAGGGCGATGGATCCGGCATGCGTGGTGGAACCCACGAACAGCACGTGAAAGCTGGCGAACAAAGTCACAAAAACCGCTGATCGCGGGTGATTTCAGCAGACCCACCCCGAAGTATCGGGGTGGGTCTGATTGCATCTGAAAGAGGTGCTATCGACGACGCTGCGGTTAGGGTCGCGAAAGTCGCCCCGGCGACTTTGCCGGGGCGACTTCAGTCAGGACGCCCAGTCAGGCAGCTTGCTCCAGGGCGCGCTCATTGACACCGCCTTCGCCCAGCCCGGAAAGCGCTTCGTCCGTCGCGACCTCCTCTTTCAATGTCTCGTTGAGGAGCTTGACCACGTCGCTCTTGCCAAGCTGTTCAGCCCACGCGACCAACGTGCCGTAGCGCGCGATTTCATAATGTTCGACGGCCTGTGCCGCGCCGACCAGCCCAGCATCCAGGGCTGGGTCGCCCTTGTATTCGTCGAGAATTTCCGACCCTTCCTCAAGAATGCCGTCGATCGCCGGACAGGTTTTGCCGCGCGCCGGTTTGTCCATAAGTTCGAACACTTGCTCGAGCCGATCAACCTGGCCTTCGGTTTCCATGCGATGTTTTTCGAAGGCCGCAGCCACCTCCTCGGATTCGGCGCCCTTTGCCATCTTCGGCAAGGCCTTGAGTATCTTCTTTTCAGCGTAGTAGATGTCCTTCAGCCCATCGAGGAACAAAGCCTCCAGTCCCTTGGTCGTCGCTCTTTTTGCAGTCGCCATGATTTGTCTCCCTTGGATTGTCGTGAAAGCTCACCGGCGGTGTAGCCATGGACTAACTTTCCATGGAAGCAGTTGTTCCCTGGGGGCGACGTGGAAGGGCAGCGCGTCGAACACCGCTTTTATCGAGGGCCGATCGACATCAAAAGGCGATGGACGATGACGGTGTGAGAGCCGCCGGCAGGGGGGACGGAAAGCACCGGGGTTCGTCGCGCTGTATGGAGTAGATGGTGAAAAGAGATACTTCCGATGGGTTCATATACGAAATCATATTTACATATAAAACAAATCATGATGATCTTGCTGTCGTGCAACGGCGGCTAAGGTGGTCGGTTCCGGCGTCCGTCGCCGAGCCTGAATGCCAGCAGATGATCGTGCACAATGAAATCAAAGATGATGTCGCGGTCGAGTGAGCCGTGCATTGGTCGGATGTAGGGAGTGCGGCATGCCCTTTGATGTCATCGTTGTCGGAGCCGGCGCAGCCGGGGCTGTCCTTGCCGCCCGGCTCACCGAAGATGCGGCCACGAACGTGCTTTTGCTGGAAGCGGGGCCGGACTACCGGAGCGGCGAGCAACCTGCCGAGATGGCGAGTCCAAATCCCTTCAACCTGCTGCTTCCCGATCATTTTCAGCAACAATATATGTACCCCGACCTGATGGCTCGCCGCACCAAGCGGCAGGAGCATCGGGTCTACTGGCGCGGCAAGGGGCTTGGCGGTTCGACGGCCGTCAATGGGCAGATTGCCATTCGCGGCGTGCTCCATGCCTTCGACCGCTGGGAGGAAATCGGATGCAAGGGCTGGTCGGGAGCCGACGTGCTGCCCTTCTTCCGCCGGCTGGAGGATGACCCGATCGCGGCTAATTTTCACGGCAGCGATGGCCCGATTCCGATCTACCGCGCGCCTGTCGAAAGCTGGGGAAGCGTCGACAAGGCCATGCGCCAAAGCGCGATGGCCCTCGGCCATCCCTGGCATGACGATCTCAATGCTCCGGATGCCGAAGGGGCTTGCACCTATCCCATCAACAGTCGAGCCGGCAAGCGCGTGTCGGTCAATGACGGCTATCTGGAAGCTGCCCGCGACCGGCCGAACCTCACCATCATCGGGCAGGCGACAGTGGACAAGGTGCTTTTCGATGGCAAGAAAGCGATCGGCGTTTTGGCCATCGTGGCCGGTCAGGTTCGCAAATTCGAGGCGCCGCTGGTCATCGTCTCGGCCGGCGCCATCCACTCTCCAGTCATCCTGCAGCGCTCGGGCATCGGTCCGGCGGCTCTCTTGAATCGAAAGGACATCGAGGTGCTTGCCGACCTGCCGGTCGGCGAAGGTTTCTTCGACCATCCTTATTGCCGCATCGAACTGAAGCTGAAGCCGGAATTCAAGGCGACCGATGTCGACGCGCGGCATACCAACTGCTGTGTGCGGATGAGTTCCGGCGTGCCGGGTGCCGAGCGCGACGACATTCTCTACGTCGCCATGAACCATGGCGGTATCGGCGTGGAGTCCGACAGCGCCCAGTTCGGCGAGGCCATGGTCAATCTGATCCTGATGGAGGCCAAGAGCCGGGGCACCGTGCAGTTGCGTTCCGCCAATCCCTTCGACCAGCCGATCGTGGAAGAGAACATGCTGGACGATCCAATGGATATTCAGCGCATGCGTATCGCCTATCGCCACCTTGGCGAGATTGCCCGGCAGGCGCCGATCCAGGCGATCGCCGAGCGCGTCCTGCTGGGGGATTCCGATCTGCCTTTGTCATGGCTCGAAACGGCAAGCGACGAGGAGGTCGACAATTTCCTGCTGGCGCAGTCTTCCGATGCGCAGCATGGGATCGGCGGCTGTTGCATGGGGAGGCCCGGCGAGGCCGTGGTCGATCCGGAATGCCGGGTCTACGGTTTTGAAGGGCTGCGGGTTATCGATGCGTCGATCATGCCGCTCGATTGCCAGGCAAACACCAACCTGACCTCGATCATGATTGGCGAGAAAATGGCCGACAGCCTGCGCCGGTCCATCTGACAGCTTGCTGCCGAACGGCATACGGTCGCACGGGAGGCCCGCGCAAAAGGCGCGGGTCTTGAATGTCAGCGAGCGACGTCCACGGTAATCGTCTTCAGGTCGCACATTTCCATCAGCGTGTGCCGTCCCCCGGTGCGGCCGAGGCCGCTCTGCGTCCCAGCGGCGCCGCCGGCAGGAATATGCGGTTCCCAATAGCAGCTCATCTCATTGATGTTGACGATGCCGACCCTCAGGCTTTCAGCAAAGGCAAAGGCGTTCTTGATGGTGCTGGTGAAGACCGCGGCCGACAGGCCGTAAGGGCTGGACGCCGCAAGTTCCATCGCCTCCTCGTCGGTCTCGAAGGTCAGCACGGGTGCAACCGGCCCGAAGGATTCCTCGACGTTGAGCAGGCTTTCCCGGGTCAGTCCTGTGACGATCGACGGCTCGAAATAGAGATTGGTGGCAAAACCCGACGCCACATTGCCGCCGGTGACGATCTCGGCGCCACGAGCGCGGGCGTCCGCAATGTGGCTGAGCACCTTGTCGACGGCGACCGCATTGTTGATCGGCCCCATCGTCGTCGCGGGATCGAAAGGGTCGCCCATTTTCACCTTCGCGGCCGCTTTCACCAGACCTTCGATAAACCGGTCATGGATGGATTTATGCACCAGCACGCGTTCGGTGGCCGTGCAGATCTGCCCGGCATTGGCAAAGCAGCCGGCCCCCACCTGGGCGGCGGCCATGTCGATATCGGCATCGGCTAGCACGATGGTCGGGCCGTTGCCGCCCATTTCGAGCAGAAGCGGCTTGCCCGCGCCACGCCGGGCGATCGTCGCGCCGGTGGCGGAACTGCCGGTGAAGCCGATGGCATGGGTCCCCGGATGAACGACGGCCTCGTCGCCCACCTCCGCACCATCTCCCAGAACGAGATTGATGGCGCCGTCCGGCAAGCCCGCCTCGATGAAGCATTCGACAAGTGCCGTGGCAATCAGCGATGTCGTCGGCGCCGGCACCCAGACAACGGTGTTGCCCGTTGCGACGGCCGGTCCGAGATAGTAGAGGCAGGGCAGGGCGAGCGGGAAATTCCATGGCGTGATGATGGCAAAGATGCCCTTCGGCTGCAGGAAGCTGAAGGCGCGCTTGTTGGCATCGGCCAGGGGAAACGCCGCCGTCTCCAGCCACTTCATCTGCTCTGCCGCATTGCGGAAACCGAGAGCTGCCGCCGATGCTTCGGCCTTTGCCTCGCTGTGGAAGGGCTTACCCTGTTCCAGGCAGAGCAGGTGGGCAAGCTCTTCGGCGCGCCTGTCGATCGCGTCGGCGATGCGCATGCACAATTGAGCGCGTGCGAAGGTTCCCATCTTGCGCATGGTCCCGCGTGCGCCTTCGGCGGCTTTCACCGCGCGACCGACATCGGCGCGGGTGGAAAGGGAGAGATAGCCGAGATGCTCGCCCGTCGAAGGACTATCGATTTTCAGGAATTTGCCCGAGCTGCCGGCAATCCACTCGCCGCCGATGCGGTTGATGCCGATGCGGGCGGCTGCTTCCGGCTCCGAGACGATCGCCATGCCACGCAGGTTGGGGCCTTCGAGAGAAGATTTGAAATGGACTGTCATCATGCGTTCCTTTGGCCGAATTCGGATTGGATGTTCAAAATGGCGGCGCGGCTGCGTTCCACGGCTGCGATGAAAAGTCTGCTGCCGGCCTCCGCGCTTGCCTGCGATGGCGTGCCGATGACGCCGTTGTCGCGGATGGCTTCGAAACGGCGCCAGACGGTGACGGCCGGCGCGGCGTAAAGGTGAGGATCCGGCCAGGATGGCGGAGTGCCGCCTGGCGGGATGAGATCGCGGCGAACGCTGTCGCCAAGCACATGCATCATCAACGACGTTTCAAGCGCGCAAGCGTGACCGGTGCCTGTGGCGGCATCGGGCAGGGCCTGCGCCGCCACGTCGGCGATGAGATCGAAATACGAGAAACCCGCGGTGACGATGCCACGCTTGCCAAGGGTGGTGATCGCCACCTGGATGGCGGCGCGGTTTCCGCCATGGCCGTTCAGCATGACCGGCAGGAAGCCGTCTTCGGCAAGGCAGGTGCAGAGATCGACGAGAACGGCGATGAAGATCTGCGGGCTGAGGCTCATGGTGCCGGAGAAGGAGCGATGATGCTCGGACGAGCCATAGGCGACAGGTTCGGCGACACGGATGGAGGCCTGTCCTTCTGCCGCGGCGAGCGCAACCGCTTCCGCAAGCCAGCAATCGACGCCGAGCGGCAGATGCGGCCCATGTTGCTCGACAGCGCCGAGCGGCAGAATGGCGACGGGTTTATGCACGCCCGCTGTCGCGTGTTTTTCCGTATCAGGCGAGGTCATCAGCGCAAAGCTGCACCTGGGCGGGATCGGCAAGGCCGGAACTGGCTCGTTCATCGTGCTGCCTCGACAAGCCGCGCCTTGGCGTAGGTCATGCCGGAATCGGCCAGGAGAGCGACCATGATGATTGCCCCCTTGTAGAGTTCGAGGCTGGAAGGATCCGTGCCGAACACCCGAAGCGCCGTCGTCAGCAGACTGACGATCAGGGCGCCGACGACCGCTCCCCACACCGTTCCCCGTCCGCCGAAAATGCTGGTGCCGCCAAGCACGGCCGCGGCGATCGCGTCCAGGAGCAGCGAGGTCCCGCCGATATTGGGCGTCACGACAGGCACCCGGCTGATCATGATCACAGCCGTCAGGAAGACGAAGATACTGGAGGCGCAATAGACGAGAATCGTGTGTTTCGTCACCGGGATGCCGGCAAGTTCCGCGGCTCCGGCATCCGACCCGAGCGCATAGGTACGCAGCCCGAAACGGCTGTGCCGCATCAGGATCGCTGCTACAGCGACGATCAGGAGCGTTGCGAAGATGACGTTGGGAATGCCGAAGCTGCGCTCGATGCCGACGGCGCGAAGCGTCGGATCCTTCAGCATCAGGACGCCCTTGGAGGCAACTGCAAGCGTTGCGCCCTGCAGCGCGACCATTGTGGCCAGTGTCGTCACGAAGGGCGGTATCTTCAACAGTGCGATAACGGCGCCGTTCGCGAGGCCGATCACCACCATCACGGCAAAGCCGACGAGCAGGGCAAGCGGCAGGCCGGCGCCGCCGTCGATCAGGCTGGCGATAAAGACGGCACAGAAGGCGACGCCGACGCCGGCGGACAGGTCGATGCCTGCCGTCAGCAGAACGATCAGGGCGCCAAGCGCCAGTATGGCGATCGGAGTCGCCTGGGCGACGATGTTGACGAGGCTGGCGGTTGAAACGATGCGGGCGTCAATGAGTGCGAAGATCGCCAGCAGGATGACCAGCAGGATTAACGGCGAGAGGTCGAGAAAGCGCCTGCACCAGATGTTCTGTTGGCGGGTCATGAGGGTTCTCTCATCATATGTGCCAATCTTCGACCGGTTCGCGCAGGCCTGATTTGACGCTGCGCAGGATTGCATCATTGACGGCGACGGCGCGCAGGGCATCGCCGACCGGCATCACGAAAGGGGTTTCGTCGCGAACCGCCGAAATGAAATGGTGGACCTCCTCGAAGAGATCCCCGGTGATGCGGCCATGGACGGTCGGCCAGTGCAAGGCGTCGGGTTGCGACCACCGTCCATGCGACAGGATGCGTAGACCGTGGTCGCGCACGTCGAGATCGATCATGCCTTCGGTGCCGATGATTTCCGTGCGTGCCCAGATGCCGGTCGGAATGGTCGGTGGCAGCGTCCAGCCGAAGTAGAGCTGTCCGCTCATTCCGTTCGACAGCTCGACGGTGGAGAAGATCGCATCTTCGGATCGAACCCCGAGCGAAGGCATGAGCTTGGCGACCGGACGGGAGTAGACGGCGATGATGTCCGAACCCGAGATCCATTGCAGCGCATCCACGTCATGCACGCCGAGGTAGAAGCAGACGCTCGAATTTCCGTTCATGCGAAGACCGACTTCGCGATTGGTGAACCGGCCGCTGCTGCCGTGCATCGGCTCGCCGATCCGCCCGGATTTCACCGCTGCCGCGGCTTCGCAATAGCGCGGGTCGAACCGCAGGATGTGGCCGACCAACAGACGCGCGCCGTTTCTCTCCGCCGCTTTCGCAATCGCCTTGGCAGCGGAAAGATCATGAGCCATCGGTTTTTCGAGCAGCACCGGCTTGCCGGCATCGAGCAGAGTGCGGCAGACGTCTTCATGCAGCGTATCGGGTGCCGCCACTATGTAGGCGTCGGCGGCATTGGCAGTCAGCGCGGCGGCGGCATCGGTGAAATGCCGGACGCCGAAATCGGACGCGGCCTTGCTTCCCGAGGCAGCGTTCGGATCAACGAATGCCGATAGTTCCGCGACAGGGCTCTCGGCAACCACCTGCGCATGCAGGAGACCCATGTAGCCGGCACCGACGATGGCGATCTTCAATTTGCTCAAAGGGTCCTCCTTACAGGCATGGTGCAAGGTTGGATGCTGGCCGGGGTGCGCAGGCTGGTGGTGTGATCGTGCGATCACCGAAGGCCAGCGTCATCACATCTTCTTCCGTCGCCCCACGCGCCAGCGTGCCGACAGAGTGGCCTTCGCGCATGACGACGATGCGGTCGGCAACGCCGAGGACCTCGGGCAACTCGCTCGACACCATGAGGATCGCCGCGCCCTCGGCCTTCAATCTTGCGATCAGGTGATGGAGTTCGGACTTTGCGCCGACGTCGACGCCGCGTGTCGGCTCGTCGAGCAGGATGATCTTCGGCTTGGTGGCAAGCCATTTGCCGATGACGACCTTCTGCTGATTGCCGCCCGAGAGTTCGATGGCCATCTTGTCGGGCTGGGCCGGCCGCACGCCGAGTGAGCCGATGAGATCGCGCGCGAGAGCCAGGATGTGGCGAGGTCTCAGCAGGCCGAAGTGACTGTTGTCGCGAATCCAGGCGAGGGACAGGTTATCCCTGATCGACATCGTGCCGACAAAGCCTTCCAGATGCCGGTCTTCCGGTATGTAGACGATGCCGGCGCGATTGGCGGTCTTGGTGTCGCCGCTGGTCTGCTGCCCGCCGAAAATTCTGAGGGTGCCGCCATGCATGGGATCGAGGCCGGCAATCAGCCTGAGCACTTCGGAGCGGCCGCTGCCCATCAGGCCGGCGAGCGCGACGATTTCGCCCCTGCACACGCTGAGCGTCGCAGACTTCAAGAGCTTGCCATCGGAGATGTTGCTGATCTCGATCGCGGTCTCGCCGACTTGCGCTTTGAGATAGGGGAAGATGTCGCCGACATCGCGCCCGACCATCATGGAGACGATCTCGGCCTCGCTGGTCTGGCTGGTCTGGCGCTCGCCGATGAAGCGCCCGTCACGCAGAACGACGACGCGGTCGCACTGGCTGAAGATCTCTTCCATCTTGTGCGAGATGTAGAGGATGCCGGCGCCGCGAGCTCTCAGCCTGTCGATCAGGTCATAGAGCTGGTCGCGCTCGCGGTTGGAGAGCGCGCTGGTCGGCTCGTCCATGATGAAGAACCAGGCATCGGACAGAACGGCACGGGCGATTTCCACCATCTGCCGGTGCCCGACGGAAAGCGTTCGCAGTTCCGCGCCAATGTCGATATCGAGCGACAGCTCGTCCATGATGGCTTTCGCATCGCGCCGCATCCGGGCCCGGTCGAGAAATCCCAGGCGGGTGTGCGGTTCGCGGCCGATGAAGAGATTCTCCGCCACGGTCAGGTCCGGCGAAAGGCTGAAATGCTGATGGATGACGCTGATGCCCTTGGCGGCGCTGGGGGAGTGGAACTGGACGGCGTTGCCGTCGATGACGATCTCACCCTCGTCCGGGCGATGTAGACCGGAAATGCACTTCACCAGCGTCGATTTCCCGGCCCCGTTCTCGCCGGCAAGTCCCACCACCTCGCCGGCCGAGACGGCAAAGCTGACACCGTCGAGTGCCTTGACGCCCGGAAAAGACTTGCCAAGCCCGCGCAAGGCGATGCTGTGTTTGCCGACCGATGTTGCGGCGGTGTTGCGGGGCGACGGGGTGGACTTGCGGCCACCGGTCTTGAACAAGGCGGCGACACTCTCCGGCTGGCTGGTGAGAACGGCCACCAGAATGAGGCTCGCGGTGACGAAATAGATCAGGATCTGCGGCACCTGCAGGAACGACAGGCCGGTGTTGATGACGCCCAGCAGCAGCGCCCCGATCGCCGTTCCCCAGATCGAGCCCTGGCCGCCGGAGAGTTTCGTGCCGCCGATGATCGCGGCTGTGATGGCTGTAAATTCAAGGCCGGTGCCGGCAAGCGGCTGTGCCGAACCAAGGCGGCCGATGGTGAGGATCGCGCCGAGCCCGGCTGTCGCACCGGCAATCAGGTAGACGGAGATGCGCACGAGGTCGACGGGAACCAGAGAGGCCCGCGCCGCCCCCGCATTGCCGCCGATCGCATAGATCCAACGCCCGTATACCGTTCGATTGAGCACGAACCACCAGAGGCTCAGGCAGATGGCGGCGATGATGACGGAGACCGGCAGCAGGCCGATTGTCTCGCGTCCGGCGAAAAGCAGGACCGGATCGGCGACCGCGATGCTGGATGCGCCGGAGAGACTGAGCGCCAGGCCGCGCGCGAACGCCATGGTGGCGAGCGTTGCGATGAAAGGGGAGATGCCGGCAAAGCCGATCAGCGCTCCATTGAGCAGACCTATCGCGGCACCGCCACCGATCGCGGCGAGAAGGCTCAGGCTCGCCGAGCCGGTTGCCGTATAGGCAAGACCCGCGGCGATGCCGGAACAGGCGAGGTTGCTGCCGACGGAAATATCGATGCCGCGCGCGATGATCACGGCCGTCATGGCAAAGGAGATGAGGGCGATGACCGCACTCTGCTGCGCGATGCTGACAAGGTTGCCGGTCGACAGAAAGCGCGGATCGATCCAGCCGAAGACGGCGATGGCGACCAGCAGCACCGCGATGAGAACCGGTTCGTTGCGCCGTAGTAACGGAGAGGTCCAGGACTGGAACATGGGTCGGTCCTCTTATCGAGCATCATGCGCGGTCACCACGGAAGCGGCGACGGCGATCGTCAGGAAAAGGGGACGCCGGATGATACGTCATCCGGCGCTTGAGCCGCTTTAGGCTGTTACTTTGCCAGGGTCATGGCGGTCGCCGGAACCTTGGGACCGAGTTGCTCGGTATAGTTCTTGGCTTCCACCGCCTCCTTGTCGGTGTTGATGTATTCGAAGGTGAGGCCATCCGCCTTGAGCTTCGCCGCCGTCGCATCCGAGGTCACGAAATAGGTCGGCATGTAGAGATCCTGCGGCAGCTTTTCGCCGTTGGCCAGGCGAGCGGCAACGGCGATGTTCCAGTAGCCGACACGATAGGCGCCGGTCAGCACGTCCATCACCATCTTGCCGTCGTCGATCAGCGGCTTCATCTCGGCGTCGCCGTCATAGCCGCCGTAGAGCAGCTGGGTTCCCATCGAACTGGCAACGGAATCGGCTGCCAGGCAAAGGCTGTCGGAGATGCAGCCGATGGCCTTCAGGTCCGGATAGGTGGTGAGCCATGTCTGGGCGGCATTCGTTGCCTTGGCTGCGTCCCAGCCGGTCGGCTCGATGCCGACGACCTTGATGTCCGGAAACTCCTTTTTCAGGGTTTCGACAAAGCCTTTTTCGCGCGTGTCGGACACGAAGTTGCCACGCGAACCGACGAGCAGGGCGACTTCGCCCTTGCCGCCAAGCGACTTGCCGAGCGCGCGGGCAACCATCGACATGTTGTCGTAGTCCGGATAGAGCGTCGAATAGTTCGAGCCTGCCTCGACCTTGTTGCCCATGGTGATCACCGGAATGCCGGCGGCAGTGGCTTTCTGGATCACCGGAATGACCGCGTTCTTGTCGATCGGATCGATCAGGATCGCGCTGACGCCCTGATTGATGAAATTCTCGATGATGCTGACCTGTTTTTCCAGGCTACCCTCGGCGCTCTGCCAGGTGGATTTCACCCCATAGTCGGCGGCAGCCACGTCGCCGGCTTCCTTCATGCGGACAAAGAAGGAGTTCTGCAAGTCGATTGCCGCAAGTCCAAGAACCTTTTCCGCGGCAAGCGAGGGCGTTGCGATGGCGAGTGCAAGCAGAGCAATGGATGCTTTCAGGGAAATGCGCATGTTTCAGTTCTCCTCTTGTTGCGACAGGACGATTCTTCGCCTCTTTTTCATGTCCCGCACGACGACCGTCCCAGCGACAGGCATTCCGGCGGTATTCCGCGGCACTCGTGCCGTATCCATGTCGGGCCGCGTCTTGCGTGGACCGGCCTTTCTCGACCTCAGCCGTTCAGGCCTTCGACACCGGCGCCGCAGACAAGCCCGGCGATGCGGGCGCCGCGCGGTGGCTTGAAAGCTCCGCTCATCAACGCGGCCAGCGATGCCGCGCCGCTGAGGTCGGCGGCGATGCCGAATTCGAACCAGAGCAATTCAGCGGCTTTCTGCATGTCCGCATCCTCGACAAGGACGATGTCGTCGACGTGCTTGGCGACGATCTCGTAGATACTTTCGTCCGTGCGGCCGCAGGCCATGGTCGCCACCTTCGTCGTTATCTCGGGCAAGCGAACGACACGGCCGGCAGTCAGGGAGGCGTGAAGGGTCGGTGAACCGGTCGGCTCGACACCAACGATCCTGGCGTCGGGTTTGACGTGCTTCAGGACTTGGGACATGCCACTGATGAGGCCGCCTCCGCCGATCGCGACGATGTAGATGTCGGCATCGGGAATCTGGTCGACCATCTCCAGCGCCACGGTTCCCTGGCCGGACACGATCTGCGCATCGGCGAAGGGATGCATGTAGAAGGCGCCGCGCGCTTTTGCCTCGGCCAATGCAGCCTCATGCGCTTCATCCCAGACCTTGCCTTCGAAGCGAACGTCAGCGCCCCATTTGCGCAGCTTTTCCGCCTTCAGCGGGCTTGCATTGTTCGGCAGGTAGATGGTGGCGGGAGCGCCGGCCCGGGCAGCCACATAGGCGGTGGCCAGGCCGTGATTGCCGCCGGATGCGGCGACCAGTCCGTTTTCGATCCGGCCCGGCTCGAGCGTTTTCACCCGGTTCGTGGCGCCCCGGATCTTGAAGGAGCCGCTCACCTGGAGGCATTCGAGTTTCAAATAGACATCATTTTGGAGGTTCGCGCCCGTGGCATGGTCGAGCTTGACGACCGGGGTGCGCCGTATGAAGGGGGCAATGCGCCGGGCAGCCGCCATGATGTCTTCATGGCTCATCGGTCAGTGCCTCCGGATATTCGTTGGCCAGCACGAAACAGCAATTCCCCGGGCGCACGCGGCCGGGTTGACGCTTGGCGAAAACGATGCCGTCGATGGGGTGAAGGAGATCGATGGGCGCGCGCGACAGCGTGTGGAGGAAGTGAATGCGTCCGGCAAGGTCGCCTTTGCTGACGGCACTGCCGAGGGGGCTCAAGGGTTCGAAGACACCGTCCTCCTCGGAAAGCAGATAGCCTTCGCTTCCGGGCACCTTGAGCACGCGTGCGTTGGCGCCAGGGGCAATGTCAGGCGCGCCCTTCAGGACGCCTGCATGTTTCAGCACATTGCGGATGCCCCTGCGGCAGATGGCCAACGCATCCGGACTGACAAGGCCGCCGCCGGCCATCTCGCTGCCGATGACGATCAGCCCCTGGTGATTGGCGGACGCGGTCGAGGTCCGGGTTTCACCGAGATTGTCGACCATGACAACGGTCGGCGCCCCGAAGGCGAGCGTCGCCTTGATGTTCTTGCGATGCCCCTGCGCGGTCGGGGAGGGCTCGATGATCGCGCTCGGCAGGATCATCAGGGACGAACCGCCGGAGTGGAGATCCAGGAAATAGTCGGCCTTCGGAAACAGGATGTCATGCACATAGGCCGCTATCTGGCTTGTCAGCGTGCCGTTGAAATCGCCTGGAAAACTGCGGTTGAAATTCAACCCGTCGACCGGGGAGGTGCGGGTGCCGGCCTCGACGGCCCGAATGTTGATGGCCGGAATCGCGATGATGCGACCGGCTATATCCCGTGGATCGATCTCGCGCAGAAGCTCGCCGAGCGCGATCGGCCCCTCATATTCGTCGCCGTGGTTGCCACCCTCGATCAGGACCGTCGGACCGTCTCCGTTCTTGATGACGGCCAGCGGAACGCGGACCGTGCCCCAGGCATCGTCGTGCGGCGATTGGGGCACATGGAAGAAGCCGATCTGCTTGCCCTCGCGATCGAAATCGACCGACGTGTAAACACTGTTGTTCCGGGGCGTGATGGTCGCGCGGACAGTGTTTGCTGGTCTCTGGACGGTCATCGGCTCGGCCTCGAAATTCATTGTCCCCGTCATCATGTCAGTTTTATATATGGTGTCAAGTTTGGATATAAAACCAATGGCAATTCCGATTTCTTGTCTCTATCGTGCGTGGACCACCGGGGATTCTTCGAATGGCAGATGACGCAAAAGAGAGTGGCAAACCGACCTATTCGGCCCCGGCGCTGACGAAGGGTCTGGATGTCCTGGAGCTGCTGGCGGAGGCGCGAGCGCCCTTGACGATGAAGGAGATCGCGGAAGGCCTCGGTCGTTCGAAGAATGAGATTTTCCGGATGCTGATCGCGCTCCAGGAGCGTCAATATATCGAGCGCAACGCCGAGACCGACGCCTATTCGTTGACCGACAAGCTTTTCAAGCTGGGGCTGCACACGCCGAGCGCTCAGGATCTCATGTCCGCCGCAATGCCCGAGCTGACGCGGATTGCCGGGGACTCAAATCAGTCGCCGCACCTGGTCGTCTTCAATCATGGCTTGACTGTCGTGACCGCGGCCGTTCCCGGCGGCGAGGACATGGCGTTCACGCTGCGCCTCGGCTACGGCCGCCTGGCCACCGACGCGACCTCCGGCCATGTGATCCTTGCCTTCCAGCCGCCAAAGGTCGCGACGCGGATGATCGACGAATGTGCGGCACATTCGCCGGCGCCGCTGGATCGAGAGGCGCTGGAAAAGCAGCTTCGTACCATCCGCGCGGACGGTTACTGGATGCGCGAGAGCCGTGATTTCGTCGGCATCACCGATATCTGCTGTCCGGTCATCGGACCGGACGGCAGCGCCGTCGCCTCCATTATCGTCGCCTATATCAATCGCCATACGCGTGAAAGCCGCCATGCCTTTACTCTGGAGGTCCTGCGTGCTGCCTGCGATCGCATCTCCATGAAGCTGTCACCGCGGGTTCGCTGAGGGGCCGTGGTGCGCTGACGGCGCGGACGAGGCACCGCCCGCGGGACGTTTGCACCGGATTGATAATACCAGTATGGGTCCAGTCAGGAATGTTTTGATCCTGGGTGCTTCTCGCGCGGGAGGAAGAGCAATGACAACCGTGAACCTGATCGGGCTTGTCAGTCGGGAGATGGAAGCGACAGCCTCCGATGTGCCGCTTTACCGACGGTTGAAATCGGCGATCGAGGCAGCGATCCGTTCCAACGCTTTGAAGGCCGGCGCGGTTCTGCCGGGCGAGCGGGTTCTGGCGGAAGCCCTGTCGATCTCGCGTGTCACTGTGAGAAAAGCTCTGGCGTTGCTCGAAGAGGAAGGGCAGCTCAATCGCCGGCATGGTTCCAAAACCGAGATCGGGTCGCGGGTCGAAAAATCGCTTTCGACGCTGACGAGCTTTTCGGAGGACATTCTGGCGCGCGGCCTGAAGCCTGGATGCCTATGGCTTTCCAAACAGATAAGCCGTCCATCGCCAGCCGAAATGATGGCTTTGGGTATTGCCGCAAACACCAATGTAATCCGCATGCGCCGCGTGCGGACGGCCGATGGCGCGCCGATCGCCGTCGAGGTCTCGGCCGTGCCGGTTCGCTTCCTTCCTTCGCCCGAGATGGTTCAGGACTCCCTCTATGAAGCGCTAGATGCACGCGGCTTCCTGCCTCAGAGGGCAATCCAGCGCATGCGCTCGCGCGGCGCATCGCTGGAGGATGCAAGACACCTTCATTGCGAGATGGGCGCACCGCTGCTGATGACCGAGCGCCGCTGCTTTCTCGCCGACGGACAGATCGTGGAATACTGCGAGACACGCTACAAGGGAGACGTCTACGACTTCGTCTTCGAGCTGCAAAGATAATACCAGTTATGAACTGGTTGTAATCTGGTATTTTCCATTTATCGTGATGGCGACAGGGGAGTGCCGACGTGCAGCGGGAAGACATCGCCAACAGTCTCATCGTGTCCTGCCAGCCGGTTCCCGGCGGCCCGATGGACAGTGCGCAATTCGTGACGGGCTTTGCCAGGGCCGCTCTTGAAGCCGGAGCCAAGGCCCTGCGCATCGAATCCGTGCCCTATGTCGCGGCCGCCCGCCTGGCCGTCCGCGAGCCGATCATCGGTATCGTCAAGCGCGATCTGACCGACAGCCCCGTGCGCATCACGCCCTATCTGGCCGATGTCGAGGCGCTGGCCGAGGCGGGCGCCGATATCATCGCTTTCGATGCGACGGACCGTGTCCGTCCCGTTCCTGTCGAAGCGCTTGTGAAAGCCGTCAAGGCCAGGAACAAGCTGACCATGGCCGATTGCTCTTGCCTTGACGATGCGCGCCGGGCCCTTGCCGCGGGTGTCGATTTCGTCGGCACGACGCTTTCCGGCTATGTCGGCGGGCCGGAGCCGGAGGATCCGGACATTGCCCTCATCGCTCAAATGCGAACCCTGAGCCCCTACGTCATCGCCGAAGGGCGTATCCGGTCGCCGGAGCAGGCGGCCGCCGCCGCGCGCGCCGGCGCCTGTGCCGTGGTTGTCGGATCGGCGATCACCCGTACCGAGCACGTCACCTCGTGGTTCCACCAGGCGATTTCCGGGGCCTATGCGGCAAGGGGCACGCAAACCGTGCTTGGCCCAACCGTGCTGGGCATCGACATCGGGGGAACCAAGACCATGGCCGCGCTGGTCAGCGGCGGCAAGGTGGTCGAGGACATGATCGTGCCTACCGCGCGAGAGGCTGGACCCGACGCCTGGCTGGCATCCCTTGCGCAAAGCACGTCGGCCTGGTCAAGCCGCTTCAGTCGTATCGGTATTGCGGTGACGGGGCTGGTGCACGATGGACGCTGGTCGGCGTTGAATCCGGCGACGCTTGGCATTCCCGACGGCTACCCGCTGGTCGAAAGGGCATCCGCTGTTTTCGGCAAGCCCGTCTGTGCGTTCAACGATGCCCAGGCAGCCGCCTGGGGCGAATACAAATTCGGCGCCGGGCAAGGTCGCGACATCGTCTTTCTGACCATCTCGACCGGAATTGGCGGCGGCATCGTTTGCAACGGCCGATTGCTGTCCGGTCTTGCCGGTCACTTCGGTCTGATCCGTGGTTTGTCTGAAGACCAGGCCCCGCTCGAAGACAGCACCTCCGGCCGCTGGATCGCTTCGCAGGCCCTCAAGGCCGGCTTCAAGGCCGATGCCGCCGATGTGTTCGGGCTTGCGCTGAAGGGCGAGGCCTGGGCCGACGCCATCGTCTCGCGGAGCGCCTCGCGGGTCGCGACGCTGTGCCGGGACATTCAGATGATGTTCGATCCGAAATCGATCGTCATCGGCGGCAGCATCGGTCTTGCCGATGGCTATCTCGACCGGGTGCGCGCGCATCTGGGCGAGGTTCCACCGCGCCTTTCCTCCAATCTCGTTGCGGCGAAGCTCGCGGGCCACGCCGGCGTCATCGGTGTTGCCGATCTTGCCGAATGGGCAAAGTAGCGGCGCCGCCGGTCATGCCATGCAAAAATCATCAAAAAAGAAGGGAACGATCATGAAATTGAGCAGGACGTCTTTTGCGCTTATGGCCACCCTCCTCGCGGGGACAGCTTTGCCGACCTTTGCCAACGCAACCGTGACCGTGCTCGGCTGGCCTGGCGGGTCCGAGGAAACCGCACTGCGGGCAACCGTGGAAACCTATAACAAGCAGGCAAGCGATGCCGACAAGGTGGAGCTGCTGTTCTTCAACCGCGAAGGCTTTTACGACAAGCTGCAGGCCGACATGGCGGCCGGATCCAACGCCTTCGACGTGAATCTCGTCGCCACCTACTCGCTCGGTCGCTACGCGCCCTATATGGAGCCGGTCGATCTTGGCGCGGATGCGGCCAAGGTTTTCGGCGAATCCGTTCTCAAGACGATGCAGTTCGACGGCAAGCAATACGGCGTGCCGACCGACCTTTCGCTGCACTTCATGTACTACCGCAAGGATCTCGTCGACGCCTTGAGCAGGGATGACGCCGCCAAGAAGACCTATGGTGAAATCGCCCAGAAATATCTCGGCAAGCCGCTGCAGCCGAAGGACCCGGACAGCTGGACCTGGGACGACTGGGCGGCCACCGCCCTCTATTTCACCAAGCAGGTGAACCCCGACAGCCCGGTGCGCTACGGCACGGTCCTGCAGATGAAGAACCTGCTGTTCAACATGATGGTCTTCCAGTCCCTGCCGCGCTCCTACGGCGGCGACTGGATGGACAAGAACGGCAATGTCACGGTGGATTCCGATGCCTACAAGACCGGCCTCGAGCTCTACAAGAAACTCTATGATGCCGGGTCATCGCCCAAGGATTCGCTGAGCTACGAATATGCGGAAACCAACGCGGCCTTCGCATCCGGTCAGGCCGCGACGGCACTGCAGTGGAATGCCGCGGCGGCGGATCTGACCAGCACCGAAAAATCTCCGGCGGTCGCCGAGGTGACCGGGATCGTCGCGCCGCCGGCAGGTCCCGACGGACGCGCCGATCATATCCACGGCCTTGGTTTGGGCCTCAACAAGAACGCCAAGAACAAGGAAGGCGCCGTCAAGTTCCTGAAGTGGCTCGCCACCGAGGATGCGGCCTTGCTCTATGCGCGCAGCGGCGGTTCGCCGGCATTGTCTCCCGATGTCGTCGCCAAGGTTGCGAAGGAACGTCCCGATCTCGTCAAGCTCGGCGAATTCGCCAGCAAGTACGGCTATGTCATGACCGGTGCGACGTCCGCGAGTGCGCTCCCGGTCTATGAGCTGCAGGCAAAGGAGTTTACCGGCTACTGGTCCGGCCAGCAGAGCCTCGAGGATGCGCTCGCCCACACCAAGGCGGGCATGCAGGACCTTCTCAAGAAATGAACCATTTGCCGGACGCCGGGTCGAGCTCGGCGTCCGGCGCGTTTGGCGGATCGACATGGCCCTTGTGACACGTGCCGAAGGCAGGATGTATCTGACGCCGCTGGTCGGCTTCCTGCTGCTGTTCCTCGGCTTTCCGGCGATCGTCAATCTGATTTATTCCATTTCGGCCGTCACATTCGAGACGCTGCGCAGTCCGGTGTTGAGCGGTTTCAGCAACTATGTCGCGGTGTTGAACGACCGCGAATTCTGGAGCTCGGCCTGGTTCTCTCTGCGCTTCGGTATTCTTACCGCATCAGCGGAATGTCTGATCGGTCTTTTCCTTGCCATCTTCCTGGCACCGCTTCTGAGCAAGCGACCAGTCCTGATGGCGCCGTTGATGCTGCCGCTGATGGTCGCGCCGGCCATGGTCGGTCTCATGTACCGGCTGGTGCTGCATGAATTTGCGGGCCCCGTCCCCTACTATCTCTTCGAATGGTTCGGTGACAGCCCGGCCTTCCTCGACATCAACAATGCCTTCCGCACCCTTGTCGTCGTGGAGACGCTGCAATGGACGCCTTTCGCCTTCCTGCTCTTCTACATGGCCTATTCGGCCATACCGCTCGACGTGCGCGAAGCCTCCTCGCTCGATGGCGCATCACCGTTTGAGATCGTCCGGTGGATCGACCTGCCATTGATGAAGCCGACGCTGGTCATCGCGTTTTTCATCCGTTTCATCGACGGTTTCCGGGTGTTCGACAATGTCTATGCATTGACCGGCAGTGGTGCAGGAGGTTCAACGACGTCCTTGTCGATCTACATCTACCAAGCCTTCTTCAAGGAAGGGGCTATTGGCAAGGCGGTCGCCGCCTCGGTTGTCCTGTTCATGGCGTCGTTCATCGTTCTCCACTGCCTTAACCGGCTTGCCGGCCGCAGGAAGCGTTGACGATGGCCGGGGCACTGCGCTGGATCGTTTTTGCCATCGCCGTGCTGGCGATGAATTTCCCCATTATCGTGACGCTGATCACATCGCTCAAAAGCCAGCGCGAGCTTTCGACGAACCCCGGTTTGTGGATCAGCCAGCCGACGCTCGACAACTATCTGGAGGTCCTGACGCAGACCAGCCGCTTCAACATCTATGCCTATCTGCTGAACAGCACCGTGGCGGCGCTGATCGGAACCGGCCTTGCGATCGTGCTCGCGTTCCCGGCTGCCTATGCGATCGCGCGCAGCGAGGCGGGAAAGCGCTTGGTCCTGCCGATCGTCATCAATCTTCGCGCCGTGCCGCTGATCATCTTCGCGATCCCGCTTTACATGATGTACCAGTGGCTGGGCCTGCTCGATACGCGGATCGGGCTCGGGCTCATCCTGACCATCGTCAACGCGCCGCTTGCACTCGTCATCCTGGTAAACGCGATTTCAGATGTACCAGTCGAACTCGACGAGGCGGCGAAAGTCGATGGCGCAAGTTCCTTGCAGGTGATGATGATGATCGTCCGGCCCGTCATCCGACCGGCGCTCGTCACAACCTTCATCTTCGGCTTCATCACCGCCTGGAACGAATTCCTCTTCGGCCTCATGCTGACAACCAGTCGTGCCGTGCCGATGACGGTCGGCGCATCCTTCTTCTTCGCCGCGAGCGGCGGTGGCGTAAAATGGGGAACCGCTTCCGCCGTCATGATGCTGGGCGCCTTGCCGCCGGCATTGCTGGGTCTTGTGATGTATCGGCAGATATCGGGATCCATGACCGCTGGGGCGGTCAAGGGCTAAAGCAAGAAGAAGTTCGTCTTTCCGACAAATTGGACAACCCAATCCGACAGCGCCAGCGCGCTTGTCAGGCCAGGTGGCTCGATTCCGAAAAGACGGATCAGCCGTCCGGACGGATCTGCCAGAATGGCGAAATCGCCGAACTGCAACCCGTTCGTTTTAGGCCGCAGCCCGCGATGGCTCGGCTCCAGTTCCCCGTCTCTCAGCCCCGGCCAATAAATGGCGCGTAAAATGGTGTGGCCCCGGGCCGGCCGAGGAAAGAAGAAATGGTGCAGCTTGCTGAGGGCGAAATCGCGATGGCGCAGACGCAACGCAGTCTGGTTAGGTCCAGCCTAAGCCGAACTACTGAAAATCATAATTTGTGCAGCGCACCCAACGTGCTTTGCTCCGCCATCGGCTGAAAGAAAACAAGAAAAGAACGTCAGGCGACAGGCTTCGGCGATGCCTCCGGAGCGGGTTTCGTTCGGGCCGGGATAACGCTCGACTTCAGAAAACAGGGGAACGTGATGACGACAATAATCTCGAAGTTTCGCCGGGCCGCGCTGGTGGCCGGCATTGCGCTCAGCGCCATATCGGTGAGCCTCCACGCCGAAGCTGGCAGCTTGAAACTGGGCATGACGACCTGGGTGGGGTACGGACCGCTCTTCCTTGCCCGTGACATGGGCTACTTCAAGGAAGGTGGGCTCGATGTCTCGCTTGAAATCATCGAGGAAGCATCGCTGTATATGGCGGCTGTTGCCGCCGGCGAGCTCGACGGCAGCGCATCGACCGTCGACGAGATCATGAAGTATCGTTCGAAGGATGTTTGCTTCAAGTCGGTCTATGCGCTGGATGACAGCCATGGCGGCGATGGCGTGCTCGCGCCCAGCGGGGTCAAGAGCATCGCCGACCTCAAAGGCATGGACGTAGCGCTGAACGAGGGTTCAGTGTCGCAGTTCTGGTTCAATATCCTGCTCAAGCAGGCCGGTCTCACCCAGGCCGATGTGAAGATCACCAACATGACGGCAGACGATGCCGCTGCCGCCTTCATGGCCGACCGCATTCCCGTTGCCGTCACCTGGGAACCGCATCTGACGCTGGCCAAGAAGGAAAACAAGGGACAGGTGCTGATCGACTCCTCCAGGACACCCGGCTTGATCGTCGATGTGGTGGCGCTCAACTGCGACTACATCACGAAGAACCCCGGAGATGTCGAGGCGCTGGTGAAGGGCCTCTACAAGGCCAACGAGTTCATCAAGGAGAATCCTGAGAAGGCGTATGAGGTGATGGCCAAAGGCGTCGGCGGCTGGCTGAAGGATCCGAAGGACTTCGCTTCCTCGGCCGCTGGCGTGAACTTCTACGGTAAGCAGCGCAATGCCGAATTCTTCGCCGGTGGCGAGACTGGCGAAGCCGGCAAGCTGATCAAGCTGGGCGGCGATATCTGGGGCGGCTTCGGCAAGCTCAAAATGGACGTCAAGTATGACGACCTCGTCGATACGTCCTTCCTTGGGAAGTAGCTTGGCCTTGGAAAGTAGCTTGGCCTTGGAAGTAGCTTGGCCTTGCAAAGTAGCTTGGCCTGCGAAGTAATTTGACCTTGCAAAGTGATTTGGCTGAACCGGAGGCGGACCTCGCGCCTCCGGTCCAAGCGGCCCAAAAGGGTATCCCGTGACACTAGCACCGAACACGAGCTCTCTGGTCAGCAATGGCGTGACCGCGAGAGTTGAAGAAGGTCAGGCCGGTCGATCCGTCCTGAAAGTCATCGCCACACCGTTTCGGGCTGTGCCGCGCTCTCTCTCCATTACGCTCGGCTTCATGGTCTGGATCGCCGTCATCGGCGGCTGGTTCGCGCTGACCTATTCCGGAGCGGTCAAGGAAATGTTCCTGCCTCGCCCCGAATCCGTGTTGTCCACCACCATCAGCATGGCGCTTGACGGGTCGTTGTGGGAGCATGTTTTCGCCAGCGTCCAGGTGGTGTTGATCGGCTTCGTCCTTTCGAGCATCGTTGCGGTGCCGCTTGGATTGACGATGGGCACCTATCGCATCGTCCAGGCCGTTCTCGAACCGTTGGTCAATTTCATACGCTATCTGCCGGTGACGTCCTTCGTGCCGCTTTTCATCCTGTGGATCGGCATCGGCATCGAGCAGCGCGTTGCCGTCATCGTCTTCGGCGTCTTCTTCCAGCAGCTCGTCATGATCGCCGACAGCGCTCGCAGCGTCCAGCGCGACCTTGTCAACGCAGCCTATACGCTCGGCACGAAACGAGGCGACACGGTCTTCCACATCGTCTTTCCGGCCACGCTTCCGAGCGTGCTGGATGTGCTGCGCGTCACCATGGGCTGGGCCTGGACCTATCTCGTCGTGGCCGAACTCGTCGCCGCCCGCAGCGGACTTGGCTACATCTCGCTCAAAGCCATGCGCGGCTTTCAGGTCGACGTGATCTTCATGGCCATCGCCATGATCGGCATCCTTGGTCTTTGCACCGACCAATTGTTCCGGGGCATCCGCCGCCTCGTCGCTCCCTGGGCCAATTGAGGAACACGCACACATGGACGCCCTGAATCTTACGACGAAACCAAAGAGTTCCGACATAGGCATCGACAATGTGGTCCTGCGCTACGGCAAGGGTGACAATGCGGTGCTGGCGCTGGATGGCATTTCCTTTCACGTCGTGCCCAACGAATTCTGTGTGATCGTCGGCCCATCCGGCTGCGGCAAGTCGAGCCTGCTTTATCTCGTCGCCGGTCTTGAGGAGCGGACCGGCGGCATGATCGTAGTCGGCGGCAAGCCTGTTACCGAGCCGGGCCCGGATCGCGGCATGGTGTTTCAGGCATATACGCTGTTTCCCTGGCTTACGGTGGCGCAGAACGTCGAATATGGCCCGAAGCGGAAGGGCATTGCGCCGGCCGAGCGCAGGGTCATTGTCGAGCATTTTCTCCACGAGGTCGGTCTGGCAAAGTTCGCCAACCATTACCCGTCTCAGCTGTCGGGCGGCATGAAGCAGCGCGTTGCGATTGCGCGCGCGCTCGCCAATGATCCGGACGTGCTGCTGATGGATGAGCCTTTTGGAGCGCTCGACAGCCAAACCCGTCACAGCATGCAGAAGCTTTTGCTGAGGATCTGGGATCATTCCAAGAAGACGGTCCTGTTCGTTACCCATGACATCGACGAAGCGATCCTGCTGGCGGACAGGGTGCTCGTCATGTCCGGCCGGCCCGGTCAGATCAAGAAGGAAATCCGCGTAGGCCTCCCGCGTCCACGCAGCATGGATCTGGTCATGGAGCCGAACTTCATCGCCATGAAGCGGGAGATCCTCGAGCTCCTGAAGAACGACGAAGACGACGAGCACTAATGCATGTCGCTCAAAAGTGACCTCGGTTTTGGGCAGACGACATGCATGAAACAGACATCGGCAGTCTTCGGTGTGGATGATGAAACGGGCAAGGCATGAGCATCGAGGCGGCGGAATTTGACTATATCGTCATTGGCGCGGGCTCGGCCGGCTGTGTCTTGGCAAACAGGCTGAGCGCAGACCCGGCAGTTCGTGTCTGCCTGATCGAGGCGGGCGGCAGCGACGACCGCACCAGGGTGCGCGTGCCGGCCGGCATTCTCTCGCTCTACGGCAATCCGAACTTCGACTACGGCTACAAGGGCGTGCCGCAGCCGCTGCTCAACAACCGCCGCATACCGGTCAACCGGGGCAAGGTTCTTGGCGGGTCGAGTTCGATCAACTCGATGGTCTATATTCGTGGCGCCGCGCAGGACTACGATGAATGGGCAGCGCTTGGCTGTGCCGGGTGGTCCTATGCCGATGTCCTGCCCGTCTTCAAGAAATTGGAGCGGAACTGCCTGTTGCAGAGCCCCGCCTATCACGGATTCGACGGCGAATTGCTGGTCGACAATCCGCGCGATCCCAACGTGGTATCCAGCCTGTGGGTTGAGGCGGGCAGAGGCGTAGGCCTGCCCGAGAACCGCGACTTCAATGCCGGTGGCCAACTCGGCCTCGGCATCTACAACGTCACCCAGAACAGAGGCGAGCGCTTCTCGGCCTACAGCGCCTTTGTCCGGCCGATTCTCGGCCGCTCGAATCTACGGATATTGTCAGGCGTCGAGGTTCTTGATCTGGCGATTGAACGCGAGCGCGTCACCGGCGTCAACGTGATCAGGGAAGGCGCAACCCAACGGTTGGGGTGCCGAGCGGAGGTCGTCCTCAGCGCGGGTGCGATCGGATCGCCGCGCATTCTGCTTGCTTCCGGCGTCGGCCCGGCCGGGGAGCTGAAAGCAGCGGGGATTGAACCGGTCGCGAACCTGCCAGGCGTCGGTAAGAACTTGCGCGACCATGTCGATGGCATGATCACGGTGCGATCGAACAGCCGCAAGACGCTCGGCCTTTCACTTGCCAATCTTCCGGCGATGCTGGCGGCGCCGTTCCAGTATTTCGCCCGGCGCAAAGGCATGCTGACGACCAACTATGTCGAAGCCGGCGGCTTTGCCAGGACGAAGTATGCCGGGAGCATACCCGACATTCAGTTCCACTTCGTGCCGGGCTATCGCAGCCATCGCGGTCGGCTCGTCGAATATGGCCACGGCTATGCCGTGCACACCTGTGTGTTGAGACCCGGGAGCGTCGGCGAAATCACGCTTCAACGCGACGGCACCCGCCGCAATATGCTCATAGACCATCGCTTCTTCAGTGACGAACAGGATGCCCTGACCCTCGTCGAGGGCATAAAGGTCGCGCGTTCGATCCTGGCTTCGCCGGTTTTCGGCGGCATCCGCGGACCGGAAATCCTGCCTGGGCCCAACGTGAACACCGATGACGAGATTCTCGCCTATCTGCGTGCCGAGGCTCTTACCGTCTATCATCCGGTTGGCACGGCCAGGATGGGCAACGACGCCATGGCGGTGGTTGATCCCGCCGGTCTCAAGGTGCGCGGTTTCGACAATCTGCGCGTCGCTGATGCCTCCGTCATGCCGACATTGATCGGTGGCAACACCAATGCGCCATCCATGATGATTGGCGAAAAGGCGGCTATGGCAATACTGGCGTAGCCGTCTGCGCGCGGCCAATTCAGCATTTAGGAACAAGCTAACCACTGCCACATGAAATCGTAATTTTCGCTGCCCGGTCCCTCCAGTAAACCAACGATCAGACCTCCGCCGCATGCGCAGAAACTCTCGGGGAGAGCCAGAAAGGGCCGCTGAATGCCAGTCGAAACAGTAGACACGCTTGTTGTTGGCGGCGGCCAGGCGGGGCTGGCGATGAGCGAGCATCTGAGCAAGTGCGGCGTGCCCCATCTCGTGCTGGAGCGGGACCGCATCGCCGAACGCTGGCGTAGCGAGAGATGGGACTCGCTGGTTGCCAATGGTCCCGCCTGGCATGACCGTTTTCCCGGCATGGAATTTCCCAATGCCGGTCCGGATGCCTTTATCGGCAAGGAGAAGGTCGCCGACTATTTTGTCGCTTACGCCGACATGATCGCTGCCCCCATCCGCTGCGGCGTGGAGGTCAGGAAAGTGGAAAGGCTTGTCGGCCGTCCCGGCTTCCGGATCGAAACCTCGGATGGCGTGATCGAAGCCAGGAGCGTGGTTGCCGCCACCGGCGCTTTCCAGCATCCGGTCATCCCGGCCGTCGTTCCCGGGGACGCCGGACCTATGCAGATACATTCCAGCGCCTATCGCAATCCCGGCCAACTGCCCGCAGGCGCGGTGCTGGTGGTCGGCTCCGGGTCTTCGGGGGTGCAGATCGCCGACGAACTCCAGCGTGCGGGACGGCGGGTTTATCTCTCGGTCGGGCCGCACGATCGGCCGCCGCGGGCCTATCGCGAACGTGACTTCTGCTGGTGGCTGGGGGTTTTGGGCAAGTGGGACGCGCAGGCGCCTGCGCCCGGCACCGAACATGTCACCATCGCGGTCAGCGGCGCGCGTGGCGGCCAGACGATCGACTTCCGGCGCCTTGCCGCGCAAGGGATGACGCTGGTTGGCCGGACCGAATCCTACAGGCACGGTGTGATGATTTTCGCACCCGATCTGGCCAAGAATATCGCGCGCGGCGATGCGAATTACATGTCGGTTCTGGACGAGGCAGATGCCTATGTCGCCCGCAACGGCCTCGACCTTCCCCCAGAGCCCGAGGCCCGCAAGATCGGCCCGGACCCGCGATGCATGACCGATCCCATTCTCGAGCTGAACCTGTCGGAAGCCGGGATAGGTTCGATCATCTGGGCGACGGGATTCACCGTCGACTACAACTGGCTGAAGGTCGATGTGTTCGACGAAAGGGGCAAGCCGAAGCACCAGCGCGGTGTGTCGACCGAGCCCGGCATCTATTTCCTCGGACTGCCTTGGCAATCGCGCAGGGGGTCGAGCTTCATCTGGGGCGTCTGGCACGACGCGCAGCATGTGGCCGACCATATTTCCACGCAGCGCAAATACCTAGCCTACCATGCGTCCGCGAAGCGCGAGACCAAGGTGGCATAGACACGGCACCTCAAACGGGATGCCCCGACCTCGAGCCTGATCCGACGGAGACCAAGATGGCGCATACAAGAATTCGAAAGTTCAACACCAAGGACACTTATCCCGAGCAGAAGCTCGACAATGATCTGTGCCAGGCGGTCGTTACGCGGGGCGGCAGGACCGTCTATCTGCGCGGCCAATGTCCGCAGGACCTCGACACGGCCAAGAACATCGACAGCCATGATCCGGTCGAGCAGACACACAAGGTCATGCAGAACATCCGCCAGCTGATCGAGGAGTGCGGCGGCACCATGGAGCACCTGGTCAAGGTGGTGGTCTACATCACCGATGTGCGCCATCGTGAGGCGGTCTACCGTACCATGGGCGCGTATATCAGAGGCGTGCATCCCGTCTCGACCGGCCTTGTCGTGCAGGCCCTGGCGCGGCCGGACTGGCTGGTCGAGATCGACGGCACCGCCGTCATTCCGGACTGATTGCGATGACCTTTTCCATTGTCGCGCGGTGCGGCCGCACCGGCATGTTCGGGGTCGCGGTGTCCTCCTCGTCGCCTGCTGTTGCGGCGCGCTGCGCCTATGCGCAGGCGGGCGCCGGGGCCATTGCCAGCCAGAACGTCACCGATCCTACGCTTGGACTGCGCGGTCTCGAATTGCTGGCGCGCGGCGCGTCCGCGGCGGAGGCGATTGCCATATTGAAGCGCACCGGTGCCTATCCCGAATACCGGCAGGTGCTGGCTGTCGACGCCGCTGGAGCGACCGCGATCCATTCGGGTCCCAAAGCTCTTGGCATCTGGGCGGAGGCGCGAGCTGACAATGTCGCCTGCGGCGGCAACATGCTGGCCCATGATGGCGTGCCGCAAGCGATGGTCGAGGCCTTCCTGGCGTCGGAGGGGCATCTCGGCGACCGCCTCATCGCGACTATGCGCGCGGCGCTGACAGCCGGCGGCGAGGCTGGCCCTGTCCATTCCGCCGGCATGAAGCTGGTGCGTGAGGTGGCGTGGCCGGTCGCCGACCTGCGCTGCGACTGGACCGACGATTGTCCTATCGAGCAACTGGCGGCGCTGTGGCAACTCTACAAGCCACAGCTCGATGCCTATGTGACCCGCGCGATCAACCCATCCGATGCGCCGAGCTACGGCGTGCCGGGCGACGAATAGTCAAGACAGGGGTCACCTGCGATGAGTGAACTCAGCCACAAGGACTGGATCGGCAAGGCGTCCGCGATCCGTTTTCGTGACAAGGCGTTCATCGACGGCAAGACGGTCGCGGCGCGTTCGGGCCGGACCTTTGCCAGCGTCAATCCGGCAACGGGCGAGGTGCTGGCCGAAGTGGCGTCCTGCGGCGAGGAAGACATCGATCTGGCGGTTGCCGCCGCTAGGCGCAGCTTCAACGCCGGCGTCTGGTCGCGCACCAGCCCGGCGCACCGCAAGGAGGTGTTGCTGCGGCTGGCGCAGCTGCTGCGCGACAACCTGCATGAACTGGCCCTGCTTGAATCGCTGGACATGGGCAAACTGGTCAGGGATGCGGCCTCGGTCGACGTCCCCGGTTCGGCGGCGATCTTCCAATGGTATGGCGAGGCCATCGACAAGATCTATGGCGAGGTGGCGCCGACCGGCGAAGGCGATCTGGTGCTGGTGCGGCGCGAGCCGCTTGGCGTGGTCGGCGCGGTGGTGCCGTGGAACTTCCCGCTCGACATGGCGACCTGGAAGTGCGCGCCGGCGCTGGCGGCGGGCAATTCGGTGGTGCTGAAACCCGCCGAGCAGTCGCCTCTGTCGGCCCTGCTCCTGGCGGAGCTGGCGATGGAGGCGGGCCTGCCTGCCGGCGTGCTCAATGTTGTGCCCGGCCTTGGCGAAACCGCCGGCCAGGCGCTTGGCCGCCATATGGATGTGGATTGCCTCGCCTTCACCGGTTCGACCGCGGTGGGCAAGATGTTCCTGCAGTACTCCGGGCAGTCGAACATGAAGCAGGTCTGGCTGGAGACCGGCGGCAAGAGCCCCAACCTCGTCTTTGCCGACTGCGGGGATCTCGATGTGGTGGCCGATATGGCGGCCTTCGGCATCTTCTTCAACCAGGGCGAGGTCTGTTCCGCCAATTCACGCCTGCTCGTCCAGCGCGGCATCAAGGATGCCTTGGTGGAGAAACTGGTGCAGCGTGCGGCGGCCACGCAGCCCGGCGATCCGCTCGATCCGATTTCGAAAATGGGCGCGATGGTCGATAGTCGCCACGCCGCCAATGTCATGCGCTTCGTCGAGGCCGGTAAAAAGACCGCGCGCCTGGTCGCGGGCGGCGACATGGTCACGGTCAATGGGCGCGGCAGCTTTGTCCAGCCCACCATTTTCGACGATGTCACGCCTGCCGATCCGATTGCCCGCGACGAGATCTTCGGGCCGGTGCTTTCGGTCATTGCCTTCGATGACGAGGCCGACGCGATCCGCATCGCTAATGACAGCCCCTACGGGCTCGCCGCATCGCTGTGGACCGACAGCCTGTCGCGCGCGCACCGCATCGCCGGGCGGCTGCAGGCCGGCACAGTTTCCGTCAACAAGGTCGACGCTCTGAGCCCGATGACGCCGTTCGGTGGTTTCAAGCAATCCGGCTTCGGCCGCGACCTGTCGCTGCATGCGCTCGACAAGTACACCGCGCTCAAAACGACATGGATCAAATATTGATGGGCGCCTAGAGCGCATCGCGATCGAACGGATTCAAGTGATGCGCTTTAGGCCTTTGCTCCATGCATGTCGTTTGCGCAAAACCGGGGCCACTTTTGCGCGACATGCATTAGGCTTGATCGAAGCCCTCAAACCGGCAACATAGCCAGCCATGCCGCTACGCTTCACGCTCAGACAGCTGGAATATTTCGTTGCCGTGGGCGAAGCCGGCTCCATCGCCAAGGCGGCCGAGCAGGTCAATGTGTCGCCGCCATCGATTTCGGCCTCGATCGCGCAGTTGGAAACCGAGTTCGGCGTCCAGCTTTTTGTCCGCAAGCATTCGCACGGCCTCTCGCTCACCGCCGGTGGCCGCATCTTCCTCAAGGAAGCCGCCCGGCTGCTCAATGATGCCGATGCCTTGCATGACGTCGCCGGCGATTTTGCCGAGAAGGTGCGCGGCCCGCTGGCGGTGGGATGCCTGCTGACCTTTGCGCAGATCGTGCTGCCGGCGCTGCGCATGCGGTTCGAGCGTGCTTATCCCGATGTGCGCGTGCGCCAGTTCGAGCGCAATCAGGGGCAATTGCTTGAGATGCTGCAGCGCGGTGAAATCGACCTTGCCCTGACCTACGATCTCGAACTGTCGCAGGATATGACCTTCGAGCCGCTGATGTTGGTGCCGGCCTATGTCATGCTGCCGGCGGGCCATCGTTTCGCGGCCAAGGCGTCGATCACGACGGAGGAACTGGCCGACGAGCCGATGGTGCTGCTCGACCTGCCGTACAGCCGCGAATATTTCCTGTCGGCATTCCACCAGCGAGGGATCCGGCCCAACATTGCCGAGCGCACCGGCGACATTGCGGTCATGCGCTCCATGGTGGCCAACGGCTTCGGCTACGGCATCGCCAACATGCGGCCGCTCAACACGCTGGCGCCGGACGGCAAGCCGCTCGTCTTCGTGCCGTTGGACGGTGACCTGCGGCCGCTGACCATGGGCGTCGCCTTGCCCAATTCCGAACATCGTACGCAATCCGCCCAGGCGTTCATCGACCACTGCCGGCATTTTGTCGTCGAGCAAGGTGTGTTCGGCGCCGAGCGGGCCGTCGGCCAGGCAGCGCTTCCGCAGAAGTAGCGCCCGCTTACGCCAGTTGCTGGTCGGCAAGCCGCTTCAGCAATTTTTCCAGCATGTTGTCGCAGCGGCGCATCTGCTCGACGCTGACGAATTCGTCCGGCTTGTGCCCTTGCGCCATCGACCCCGGTCCGCACACGACCGTCGGCGTGCCGAGATCGCGGCTGAACAGGCCGCCTTCCGTGCCGAAGGCCATCTTGATGGTATTGTTGGCGCCGGTCAGCGATTTGACGAAGGCGACGGCTTGCGAACTGGCTGGCGTGTCCAGGCCGGGATAGGTGTTGGTGATGTCGATGTCGATTGCTGCCTCGGGCGCGATGGTCGAGGCTTCGGAAGCAATATGAGCAGCCTCCTTGCGCAGGCGGTCGAGAATCTCGTGCGGGTCGTCGGCTGCGACATTGCGGATCTCGAAGTCGACCTGGCAAAGGTTCGGCACGATGTTCAGCGCCACGCCTGCGTTGATCTTGCCGACATGGACGGTCGTGTATGAGATGTCGTAGTCGCCGTCGCGGGCGCCATCGCGCACCAGCCGGTCCTGTTCGCGGCGCAAGGCGGCGACGAAGTCGCAGCCGAGATGGATGGCGTTGAGCGCCAGCGGGGCCAGCGCCGAATGGCCTTCGCGCCCCTTGCAAAGCGCGCGTGCGGCAAGCTTGCCCTTGTGCCCCGTCGCCACCTGCATATCGGTCGGCTCGCCGACAATGCATAGCAGCGGCCGATGCGGGGCCGCTTGCAGCATGTCGACCAGGCTGCGCACACCGATGCAGCCGATCTCCTCGTCGTAGGAGAGTGCCAGGTGCAGAGGCGTCTTCAGCGTCATTTTCGCGGCCTTGAGGCACGCGGCGAGCGCGCAGGCCACAAAACCCTTCATGTCGGCCGCGCCGCGTCCGTAAAGCTTGCCGTCACGGTTCGTCATCTCGAAGGGCGGCAGCGTCCAGGCCTGGCCGTCGACGGGAACGACGTCGGTGTGACCGGACAGCATGATGCCGGAAGCATCAGTCGGTCCGATGGTGGCAAAGAGGTTGGCCTTGTGGCCGTCCTCGCTGTGGATGATCTGGCTGGCAGTGCCGTGTGCGTCTAGCAGGTCCGCCACGTAGTTGACGAGGGCGAGGTTCGAGTCGCGGCTCACCGTCGGGAATGCGAGCAGCTTTTCGAGGATCTGGATGCTGTCCATGCGTCTTGTGTCTCATTGGCCGTCGGTACTTCTAGCATCGCGTGGCCGGGGCCTTGAAGTCGCATTTGGCTCAGTCGGG
This sequence comes from Mesorhizobium sp. M7A.F.Ca.US.007.01.2.1, assembly GCF_003998165.1. NCBI lineage: Bacteria > Pseudomonadati > Pseudomonadota > Alphaproteobacteria > Hyphomicrobiales > Phyllobacteriaceae > Mesorhizobium > Mesorhizobium sp. M7A.F.Ca.US.007.01.2.1. Next base: position 49,015 of record NZ_RZQP01000004.1, read on the forward strand.
ATTCAGCGGATGCTAATCCGGATGTGTGCGATTAGGCGCGGCCTAACCGGCACAGAAGAAATCTGTTGTTTTCCGGCGCTTGCCGCAACTTATGAATGGTCTCACGGCATCAACCCACTGGGCTGGCCGGCTTGCGTCACGCCTCGAAACCATGATCGGGCGTGCTGCAGGGCGACGCTGGCAGGAAGGCACGTTCCATGCGCGATCCGCGTTATGATATTCTGTTTGAGCCCGTGAAGATCGGTCCGGTGACCGCCAAGAACCGCTTCTATCAGGTGCCGCATTGCAATGGCGGCGGCTATCGCGACCCTTCGGCCGCGGCCGAGATGCGCCGCACCAAGTCGGAAGGCGGCTGGGGCGTCATCTTCACCGAGCAAACCGAGATGCACCACACATCGGAGATCACGCCCTTCATCGAGCTCAGGCTGTGGGACGATGCCGATATTCCGGCGCTGGCGAAGATGGCCAAGGCAATGCACCAGCATGGCGCGCTGGCCGGCATCCAGCTGGCCTACTCAGGCATCAACGGGCCGAACCTCTACACCAAGGAAGTGCCGCGCGGGCCGTCGGCCCTGCCGATCCGCACCTTCACCAACGATCCGGTGCAGGCGCGCGCCATGGACAAGCAGGATATTCGCGACCTGCGCCGCTGGCATCGCAATGCCTTCAAACGGGCGAGGCTCGCGGGCTTCGATTTGGTGTGCCTCTACGGCGCGCATGGCTTCGGCATCATCCAGCACTTCCTGTCCACGGCCACCAACCAGCGCAGCGACGAATATGGCGGCTCGCTGGAGAACCGCTCGCGGCTGATGCGTGAGCTGATCGAAGAGGGCAGGGACGCTATCGGCGACACGTGCGGCCTGACGCTGCGGCTGTCGCTGGACGAGATGATCGGTGAGCTCGGCTTCGCCAATTCCGAAGTGCGCGACATGATCGAGATGCATGCCGATCTGCCCGACCTCTGGGACCTGGCGCATGGCGCCTGGGAGGACTGCTCCGGGCCGTCGCGGTTCAAGGAGGAGGGCGCGCAGGAGAGCCTGGTGTCCGGCATCAAGAAACTGACCTCGAAGCCGGTCGTAGGCGTCGGTCGCTTCACCTCGCCGGATGTGATGGTGAAGATGATCAAGTCCGGCACGCTGGATTTCATCGGCTGCGCGCGCCCATCGATTGCCGATCCCTTCCTGCCGAAGAAGGTGGAGGAGGGGCGCATCGAGGACATTCGCGAATGCATCGGCTGCAACATCTGCATCACCGGCGACATGACCATGTCGATCTCGCGCTGCACGCAGAACCCGACCTTCATGGAGGAATGGCGCAAGGGCTGGCATCCCGAACGCATGCAGGCCAAGGGCGATAGCGACAGCGTGCTGATCGTCGGCGCCGGCCCGGCCGGGCTGGAGGCGGCGCGTGCGCTCGGCCTGCGCGGCTATCAGGTGGCCATCGCCGAGGCCGGCACCGAACTTGGCGGCCGCGTGGCGCGCGAGTGCCGCTTGCCTGGTCTCTCGGCATGGGGACGCGTGCGCGACTACCGCCAGTACCAGATCAGCCAGATGTCCAATGTCGACGTCTATTTCGAAAGCCGATTGTCGGCGCAGGAGATACTGGACTTCGGCTTTCAGAACATTGCGCTTGCCACCGGCTCGACATGGCGCCGAGACGGCGTGGCGCGCGCGCATGTCGTGCCGATGCCGATCGACCCGGCCATGCCGGTCTACACGCCGGACGATCTGATGGCCGGCACTGTGCCGACCGGCAGTGTCGTGCTGTTCGACGACGACCACTACTACATGGGTGGCGTTCTGGCCGAGCTGATGGCGCGCCAGGGCGCGAAGGTGACGCTGGTGACGCCGTCGGCCTATGTATCCGACTGGACCCGCAACACGCTGGAGCAGGGCGCCGTCCATCGCCGGCTGGCCGAACTCGGCGTCGAGATCGTGCTGAACCGGACTGTGACGCGCATCGTGCCGGGCGGTGTTGCCACGGCGTGCGCCTATACGGGCAGCCAATTTGACATCGCCGCGGACGCCGTGGTGCTGGTCACGTCACGCCACCAGGACGATAGTGTCTGGCAGGAATTGAAGGCGCGGCGGGACGAATGGGCCGACAGCGGAATCCGCTCGATCAAAATCATCGGCGACGCCGAGGCGCCGGGTCCGATCGCCTGGGCAACCTATGCCGGTCACCGCTTCGCGCGCGAGCTGGATGAAGCCGATATCGGCGACGCACTGCCCTTCCGCCGCGAGGTCACGGCGTTGGCCGCGGAATAGGGCGCCTGCGGTTCGCTGCAGGCGACAGGGTCATCGCGTGAAGGGCGGATTTCAGCGCCGCTGCAGTGCTCGACCAGCAGGTTCTTTTAAAGTGCATAGCTGCGGGAATGGCTGTTGTCGCTACTCATCGTCGTCTTCGGTTTCCGGCTTAGGAGCCATGGCCTTAATGAAGGCATCTTCTACAGTGCGCGGAACTCTTCGACGGTCGGACATTTCAGATATTGCCTGTGCGATTGCTCCAACAGACGCCTTTCCGTCGATGCTTACGGTAGCTGTCAGATCTACAAATGTCGCAATTGCGTTTCGATAAAGCGCCGAGACCAAAAACCCAACGGGCTGACCGGAAGGTAAAACCAAGTGCTCCCGTCCAACTGGCTCGCCATGGAGAAAATTGTTTCTCGCTTGGTAAGCGAGAGCATACAGATAGCTGGGAAATGCTTTTCTTACGACGCTCTTTTTGCTCAACCGCACATCATGGACTTTTTCGCGAACTGCTTCACGCTCCCATTCACCGCGTTCAATCAATGCAAATACTTTCGCGCGGTTGGCTTCACCGCCAGGGCCAGGGTGCACGAGTATCTCAAATGCGCTTATCCAAAGCGACAGGGATCGGCCCCAGTCATATATCGTGGCGCCCGCGCTTTGCGGCATTTGCATTGCGGCATTAGCAGCGTTCAGAGAGCGAAATAGCGCAAGTTGTTCCCAGTGTGGCGTTCCGCCGGAAAATCTCTTCCTCCACCAGTCTAGCAAAACTTTTAGTAACGCTTCATCAATGTCCCAATCGCGAATCTGGACGACCGAAAGTCCTGGCGAGGAAAGCCCCCTAAATCCTTTGATCTGATGAAGTGCGCTTACGGCCGGAGTGTTCGCGATGAGGTGCTCGCCATTCCGATCGACCATCCAAGGATAAAGATCGAAAGAGTCAGAGTACATCGGTCGGGAATAATTGCGATGAGTTATGGCCGCAGCGCGTGCAAATGGGATGATGGACGCGGCAACGGCATCTCGAAAACCCGAGACAGCTTCGCTGTTGAGAAACTCGGCGGGCGTATCAGATCTCGCAACGAGCGCTGCGGGCGTAATCCTCACTCCGTGGCTGTTTGTAAACCTTCGGAAGAATGCTTTTAGATTTGGCTGCAGGGCAAAATTATCGGACAGGCGCGCGTCATCGCTGCCGATCATGGAGAATTGTTCTCCCTCAATCGGGTCTGTGACGACGATGTTCGGAAGCGCAGCGAGAATATTCCAACTCATCAAAGAAGCTCATTTCCCGGCATGATTATTTAGCGGTCGGCGCGACGCACATAAGCCTCGGCCGATCTAGGATATCGGTAGTGCGACTCTTTTCATGATCGGCTGATTGGCATCCAACGAAGCCGCAGACAATTGGATTCCGAATGATCTAGCGTTGCGCCGCTGCTCCCCGTCGATTTCTCTCCAACTCAACTCGACCAAAATTGGCGATAACGCTCTCACCCTCTTTATAGACTTTCAGCGCGAGATCTGAAGCATTGCTCAGCGTGTTGAGCGGCACACGTTTGATCGCTCGGCTTTTACGATCAGTAGCCTTCAATAATTTCGCAACGCTATTGGTCGCTAGAACATGTTCTCCACCGCTGTCGATAACCATACTGTGGGCGGCGAGGTTCCGAGCCCGGTTTACTTTTTCAACGCCGTCTGCGTAACGCAGGACTGGCTTCTTCCATTCGTCGTTGGATATCTGCGTGACAAATGCCTTCAGGATTTCAACTTTTCGGGCCGGGTCCAGGGCAGCGACAACCGCGAGTGTCAGCGCCTTCCCGCCAAGAGATAGAGCTGCCACCAAGACGGCATTTAACTGATTGTCTAAGAGTGAAGCCATGAGTACGATTCGGCCCACGACTTCACAGATCTCTTTTTCAGCTTCAGTCTCAGATTTCTTGTCGATCATTTTTCGTCCTCAGATCTGGTGCCGTTGCCGCCGTTGTAATCTCAACGCGATCAGCGCCATAGGCTGCTTGATCTCTGCCTTGGTTCCAGTTGCTGTTCCGGTCGTCTCAAACCGATTGACGTAGTGAATGCGTTAGCCGCAGTCGGTCCTACTGCCGCCAAAATCACAGCTATCCATTTCCAGCGTCCACCTCTATAGGCCTGCCAAGGCGTAGCGAGCACCGCTCTCTCTCGATACCGCATTGCACAATTCCCTCGCTTAGTCACAATGCAGGCATGGTTCGAACCGCACTCGCCGTCCTGGTGATCGATGAAAACCGCATCCGCGCCGCGATCATCGAGGCGGGTTTGCGCGAGGCCGGCCATGAGCGGGTCACCGTCATCCATGATGTGACCGGCATTGCGCGGCGGATCGCCGAGATCGAGCCCGATGTCATCGTCATCGATCTCGAAAACCCGAATCGCGACATGCTGGAAAACATGTTCCAGCTGTCGCGTGCCGTAAAACGGCCGATCGCCATGTTCGTCGACCGCTCCGACCAGGCCTCGATCGAGGCGGCGGTCGATGCCGGCGTTTCGGCCTATGTCGTCGACGGTCTGCGGCAAGAGCGCGTCAAGCCGATCCTCGACATGGCGGTCAGCCGCTTCAACGCCTTTTCGCGCATGGCACGCGAACTGGAAGAGGTTCGCGGCGAGCTCGAGAGCCGCAAGGTGATCGACCGTGCCAAGGGCATCCTGATGAAATCGCGCGGCCTCTCCGAAGAGGCGGCCTACACGCTGCTGCGCAAGACGGCGATGAACCAGAACCGCAAGATCGGCGACATCGCCCAAAGCCTGGTGACTGCCGCGGGGCTGCTGGGACCGGCGGAGGACGAATGAGCATGACTGCCGAGCACCAGATCACCGCCGGCTTCATGCCGCTTTTCGACAGCGCCGTGCTGGTCGCGGCCGGCGAGCTTGGCTTCGCCGCGCAAGAAGGCATCGATCTGAAGCTGCACCGCGAGACATCCTGGGCCAACATCCGCGACCGCATCGCCATCGGCCACTTCCATCTCGCGCATATGCTGGGACCGATGCCGCTCGCCTGCAATCTCGGGCTGACGCCGCTGGCCTCGGAAACCATCGTGCCGTTCTCGCTCGGCCTCGGCGGCAATTGCGTCACCATCTCCAATGCCGTTTGGGCCGGTATGGCGGCACACGGCGCCGAGGCCGACCTAGACCCGGCGCGCGCCGGTGCCGCACTTGGCGCGCTCATTCGCGAGCGCGCTGCGGCCGGTGGCGATCCGCTGCGCTTTGCCGTGGTGCATCCGCATTCCGGGCACAATTACGAATTGCGCTACTGGCTCGCCGCCTGCGGCATCGATCCGAGCCAAGAGATTGAGATCGTCATCGTGCCGCCGCCCTTCATGGCCGATGCGCTGGCCGCCGGCCGCATCGACGGCTACTGCGTCGGCGAACCCTGGAACAGCGCTGCGGTGGCCGCCGGCACCGGCCACATCGTCACCGTCAAGGCGCGGATATGGCGCAACAGCCCGGAGAAGGTGATCGGCGTGCGCAAGGCTTGGGCAGATGAAAACCCCGAGGCCTTGGCGGCGCTGCTGCGCGCGCTGCATCACTCGGCGCGCTGGTGCCAGGATCCGGCCAACCATGGCGAACTGGCCGGGGTGATGGCGCAGGCCGGCTTCCTCGGCCTGCCGCCGACCGTGCAGATGCCGATCCTGACCGGCCATCTCCAACTGGGCGGCGGTGCGGAGCGGACCATCGACGACTTCTTCCTCCCCTTCGACAAGGCGGCGAACTTTCCGTGGAAGAGCCATGCGCTGTGGTTCTACACGCAGATGGTGCGCTGGGGGCACGTGGCGCACACGCCTGAAAGCCTTGCCATCGCCCGCGATTGCTACCGTCCCGACCTCTACCGTTCGGCGCTGAAGCCGCTCGGCGTCGCGCTTCCCGGCGCCAATTCGAAAGTCGAGGGTGCGCTCCAAATTGCCACCGCGGTCGGCGCGACAGGCGCCGGCCTTGTGCTCGGTCCTGACGGTTTCTTCGACGGTCAGATCTTCGATCCTGACGAGATCGATGCGTACATTACCGGCCAGAAATCTGCCGAGATTCAGGCCTGATCATTTCCGCGCCATCCTTGTGCATTGCACAAAAATTGTGCGCGCGATTGCCCTAATGAACAATCTTTGGCCTTCCGGCCATAGGGTTCAGTGCGCCGGCGATCAGCGCAGGCTGCGGATTTCATTGGCCTTTTTCACCTCTCTCAAAACTGGCACGGTTCCTGCTTTGAAATAGACAGGCCCTTTGCGGGTCACGGAACAGGCGTCCAATGGCGGGCGCCACAGGCAAAGCTGCCGCTCAGGTTCATGCGCGCTCCCGGTCACCCGGACGCGAAGACCTGGCTGGCGGCTTTTTTGTTTTGATCAACACGCAATCGACGACGCGGATCTCAAGCCGCGCCCAACCGGAGACGACGATGACGAAACGGATCAGGACTGGAACGACCCTCAAGGACATGACGCGCCGCGATTTTCTGGTCAGCAGCGCGATGACGGCCGGCCTGTTCGTGGCGGCCCGCAAGCTCTTCCCTTCCGGCGCCTATGCCGCGACCGCCACTCCGGAGGTCACCGGCGCCAAGCTCGGCTTCATTGCCCTCACCGATGCGGCCCCGCTGATGATCGCCAAGGAGAAGGGGCTGTTCGCCAAGTTCGGCATGCCCGATGTCGAGGTGCTCAAGCAGGCCTCCTGGGGTGCGACACGCGACAATCTGATGCTCGGCGGCGCGGCCAACGGCATCGACGGCGCTCATATCCTGACACCGCTGCCTTACCTCATGCACACCGGCAAGGTGACGCAGAACAACCAGCCGATGCCGATGGCGATCGTGGCTCGGCTCAACTACGACTGCCAGGGCATTTCGGTCGCCCAGGAATATGCCGGCACCGGTGTCGGCCTCGACGCCTCGAAGCTGAAAGACGCCTTCGCTGCCAAGAAGGCGACCGGCAAGGAAATCAAGGCCGCCATGACCTTCCCGGGCGGTACGCATGATCTGTGGCTGCGCTATTGGCTGGCCGCCGGCGGCATCGATCCCGACAAGGACGTCTCGACCATCGTCGTGCCGCCGCCGCAGATGGTGGCCAACATGAAGGTCGGCAATATGGACGTGTTCTGCGTCGGCGAGCCGTGGAACGAGCAACTCGTCCACCAGGGCGTGGGCTTCACCGCCGCCACGACAGGCGAATTGTGGAAGGGCCATCCCGAAAAGGCGCTCGGCCTGCGCGCCGAATTCATCGAGAAATATCCGAACGCCACCAAGGCGATCCTGATGGCCGTCATGGAAGCCCAGCAATGGTGCGAGGCCACCGAGAACAAGGACGAGATGGCCGCTATCATCGGCAAGCGGCAATGGATGAACGTGCCCGTCGCCGACATCATCGGCCGCCTCAAGGGCGACATCAACTATGGCAATGGCCGCGTCGCCAACGGCACCGATCTCTCCATGAAGTTCTGGAAGGGCGGCGTCTCTTATCCGTTCAAGAGCCATGATGCGTGGTTCCTTGCCGAGAACATCCGCTGGGGCAAGTTCGCGCCGACCACCGACATCAACGCGCTGGTCGACCAGGTCAACCGCGAGGATCTGTGGCGCGAGGCGGCCAAGGATCTCGGCGTCGCGGCAGCCGACGTTCCGGCGTCGTCGTCGCGCGGCGTCGAGACCTTTTTCGACGGCAAGATTTTCGATCCGGCCAACCCGTCCGCCTATCTCGACAGCCTGAAGATCAAGGCATCGGCGTAGCCTGATCTACCTGCCCCCAAGGAGTTTTCCCCAGACATGTCGATCCAGACTATCGAGGACACCAAGGTGAAGGCCTTTCCCGCCAAGCCGGCGGAGGTCATCGCCTTCACTGCCAAGGCACGGCGCCGCTTCGAGCCGCTCGCCATCGCCGGCAAACTGGCGAGCGCGCTGGTGCCGCCCATCATCGTCATCGCGCTGATGCTGGTCGTCTGGCAGATCGCCTGTTCGTCGCCGACATCGAGCCTGCCGCCGCCGACCCAGGTGTGGAACGAGGCCTACGACCTGATAGCGCATCCGTTCTTCGACAATGGCCCGCAGGATATAGGTCTGGCCTGGCGCGTGCTGATCTCGCTGCAGCGCGTCGCCGTCGGCTTCGGCCTGGCGGCGGTCGTCGGCGTCGCGCTCGGTGCGCTGGTCGGCCAGTCGATCTGGGCGATGCGCGGCCTCGACCCGGTGTTCCAGATCCTGCGCACGGTGCCGCCGCTGGCCTGGCTGCCGCTGTCGCTGGCGGCGTTCCGTGATTCCAGCCCGTCGGCGATCTTCGTCATCTTCATCACCTCGATCTGGCCAATCATCATCAACACCGCGGTCGGCGTGCGCAACATTCCCGAGGACTACCGCAACGTCTCGCGCATCCTGCGGCTCAACCAGTTCGAATTCTTCGTCAAGATCATGGTGCCGGCCGCCGCGCCTTACATCTTCACCGGCTTGAGGATCGGCATCGGCCTGTCCTGGCTCGCCATCGTCGCCGCTGAAATGCTGACTGGCGGCGTCGGCATCGGCTTCTTCATCTGGGATGCGTGGAACTCGTCGCGGCTGCCCGACATCATCGTCGCGCTCGCCTATATCGGCGTCACCGGCTTCTGCCTCGACCGGCTGGTCGCGGCGGTCGGCGCCTTCGTCACCCGCGGCACAACGGCAAAGTGAGGAGAGGGGCGATGACGGCCTATCTGAAGCTCGACCATATCGACAAATCCTTCACGCGTGGTGCCCAGGTCAGCGAGGTGTTGAAGGACATCAGGCTGACCATCGACAAGGGCGAATTCGTCTCCATCATCGGCCATTCCGGCTGCGGCAAGTCGACCCTGCTCAATCTGATCGCCGGGCTGACCAAGGTGTCGGCCGGCGCCGTGCTGCTCGAGGACAAGGAGGTCGACAGCCCTGGACCGGAACGCGCCGTGGTGTTCCAGAACCACTCGCTGCTGCCGTGGCTGACCGTCTACGAAAACATCAACCTGGCGGTGTCGAAGGTCTTCGGCCGTTCGAAGAGCAAAGTCGAGCGGCATGACTGGATCATGCGCAATCTCGACCTCGTGCAGATGGCGCATGCCAAGGACAAGCGCCCGGCGGAAATCTCCGGGGGCATGAAGCAGCGCGTCGGCATCGCCCGGGCGCTGGCGATGGAGCCGAAGATCCTGCTGCTCGACGAGCCGTTCGGCGCGCTCGATGCGCTGACGCGGGCCCATCTGCAGGACGCGGTGATGGACATCCATTCCAGGCTCGGCTCGACGACGATCATGATCACCCATGACGTCGACGAGGCGGTGCTGCTCTCCGACCGCATCGTCATGATGACCAACGGTCCGGCGGCGACCATCGGCGAAGTGCTTGCCGTGCCGCTGGCGCGGCCGCGCCGGCGCGTCGAACTCTCTTCCGACCGGACCTTCCTGCGCTGCCGCGAGGCGGTTCTGAAGTTCCTCTACGAACGCCACCGCTTCGTCGAAGCCGCGGAGTAGCACCATGAGCGAAAGACTTGTCATCATCGGCAATGGCATGGCCCCCGGGCGCATGCTGGAGCACCTGCTGGAACAGGCTCCGGGCCGCTACACCGTCACCATCTTCAACGCCGAGCCGCGCGTCAATTACGACCGCATCATGCTGTCGCCGGTGCTGTCGGGCGAGAAGGCCTATGAGGAGATCATCATCCATGGCGACGGCTGGTACATCGCCAACAACATCACCCTCTACAAGGGCCACAAGATCGTTGCCATCGACCGGACGGCGAAGACCGTCACCTCGGATCACGGCGTCACCGAGCCCTACGACAAGCTCGTCATCGCCACCGGCTCGGTACCGTTCATCATTCCGGTTCCGGGCCATGACCTGCCGGGCGTGCTGACCTATCGCGATCTCGACGACGTGCAGGCGATGATGCTCGCTGCCCAGTCGCGGGCCAAGGCGGTGGTCATCGGCGGCGGCCTGCTGGGTCTGGAGGCGGCGGCGGGCCTCAACGCGCAAGGCATGGACGTCACCGTGCTGCATGTCATGCCGACCTTGATGGAGCGCCAGCTCGATCCGGCCGCCGGCTATCTCTTGCAGCGTGCGGTGGAGCAGCGCGGCATCAAGGTCATCACCAAGGCCAACACACAGGCTATCACCGGCAACGGCAAGGTCGGACAGGTGGAACTTGCTGACGGCACCATTATCCCAGCAACGCTTGTGGTGATGGCCGTCGGCATCAGGCCGAATTCGGCGCTGGCCAAACAGGCCGGCATCGCCGTTAACAGGGGCATCGTCGTCGATGCCGGCATGCGCAGCAACGATCCCGACATCTACGCGCTCGGCGAATGTGCCGAGGTCAACGGCCAGGTCTATGGCCTCGTCGCGCCGCTCTACGAGATGGCGCGCGTCACAGCCAGCCAGCTTGCCGGCAACGAAGCGGCGGCCTTCGTCCATATGGACACGCCGACCAAGCTCAAGGTCACCGGCATCGACCTGTTCTCGCTCGGCGACTTCGCCGAGGGCGAGGACCGCCAGGAGATCGTGCTGCGCGATGCGGCGGCCGGCGTCTACAAGCGGCTTGTGCTGAAGGACGACCGCATCATCGGCACCGTGCTCTATGGCGAGACGGCGGACGGCGCCTGGTTCAACGATCTCAAGAAAAAGCAGACCGACATATCGGAGATGCGCGATACGCTCATCTTCGGCCAGTCCTACCAGGGGGGTGCCCCGCTGGACCCTATGGCGGCCGTTGCAGCCTTGCCGGATGATGCGGAGATCTGCGGCTGCAACGGCGTTTGCAAGGGGAAGATCACCGGCGCGATCACGGCCAAGGGCCTGACCTCGCTCGACGACGTGCGCGCCCACACCAAGGCGTCGGCCTCCTGCGGCTCCTGCACCGGGCTGGTCGAGAAGCTGATGGTGCTGACCATCGGCGACAAATACAATCCAGCGGCGGTGCAGCCGATGTGCGGCTGCACGACGCTCGGTCATGACGAGGTCCGCCGGCTGATCATCGCCAAGCGCCTGAAGACCATTCCCGCCGTCATGCAGGAACTGGAATGGACGACCTCCTGCGGCTGCGCCAAATGCCGGCCGGCGCTCAATTACTATCTCGTCTGCGACTGGCCGGACGACTACGCCGACGACTACCAGTCGCGCTTCATCAACGAGCGCGTCCACGCCAACATCCAGAAGGATGGCACCTATTCGGTGGTGCCGCGCATGTGGGGCGGGGTGACCAATGCCGCTGAACTGCGCGCCATCGCCGACGTTGTCGACAAGTTTGAAATCCCGATGGTCAAGGTCACCGGCGGCCAGCGCATCGACATGCTCGGCATCCGCAAGGAAGACCTGCCGGCGGTGTGGGCCGATCTCGGCCAGGCCGGCTTCGTCTCCGGCCACGCCTATGCCAAGGGGTTGCGCACGGTGAAGACCTGCGTCGGCTCGGACTGGTGCCGCTTCGGCACGCAGGATTCGACGGGCCTCGGCATCCGCATCGAAAAATTCATGTGGGGCTCGTGGACGCCGGCCAAGGTCAAGATGGCGGTGTCGGGTTGCCCCAGGAATTGCGCCGAGGCGACCTGCAAGGATGTCGGCGTGATCTGCGTCGACTCCGGTTACGAGATCCATTTTGCCGGCGCGGCCGGCCTCGACATCAAGGGCACCGAAGTACTCGGCCTGGTCAGAACCGAGGACGAGGCGCTGGAGCATATCGTGGCGCTGACGCAGATGTACCGCGAGCAGGGCCGCTACCTCGAGCGCATCTACAAATGGGCCAAGCGCATCGGCATCCCCGAGATCAAGCGCCAGATCATGGACGATGGCGACAAGCGCAAGGCCTATTACGAGCGCTTCGTCTTCAGCCAGAAATTCGCCCAGGTCGACCCGTGGTCGGAACGCGTTTCCGGCAAGGACAAGCACGAATTCCGGCCAATGGCTTCGGTCGGTTTTGCGCAGGCGGCGGAGTGAGCGTCATGAACTGGATATCGATAGGCTCTCTCTCCGACATCCCTCGCCGCGGCGCGCGCTGCGTCGCCACGCCGGAAGGAAAAATCGCGGTCTTCCGCACCCAGGACGATCAGGTCTACGCCATCGACGACCATTGCCCGCACAGAGGCGGACCGCTCAGCCAGGGCATCGTGCACGGCGCGGCGGTGACCTGTCCCTTGCACAATTGGGTGATTTCGCTGGAAACGGGCAAGGCGCTCGGCGCCGACGAGGGCGCGGTGCGCACCATTCCGGTGCGGATCGAAGGCGAGCATCTGTTCATTGCGCTGGAAGCGCTGGTCAGCCGCGCGGCCTGACCCCATGGAGATCGATGAAGCGCGCGAGGTGAGGACCACCTGCCCCTATTGCGGGGTGGGCTGCGGCGTGCTGGCGAAGGTCGCCGCGGACGGGCAAGTGTCCGTGCGCGGCGACCCCGACCACCCGGCCAATTTCGGCCGGCTCTGCTCCAAGGGCTCGGCACTGGCCGAGACCATCGATCTCGACGGCAGGCTGCTTCATCCAGAGATCCACGGCCGCCGCGCCGGCTGGGACGAGGCGCTCGACCTCGTCGCCTCGACCTTCTCGCAAACCATTGCCGAGCACGGGCCCGATGCGGTCGCCTTCTATGTCTCCGGCCAGTTGCTGACCGAGGACTACTACGTCGCCAACAAGCTGATGAAGGGCTTTGTCGGCTCCGCCAATATCGACACCAATTCGCGCCTGTGCATGGCCTCTTCGGTCGCCGGCCACCGCCGCGCTTTCGGCTCCGACACCGTGCCCGGAACCTATGACGATCTGGAGCTTGCCGACCTGATCGTGCTGGTCGGCTCCAATCTCGCCTGGTGCCATCCGGTGCTCTACCAGCGCATCGCGGCTGCCCGGGAAAAGCGGCCGGAGATGAAGATCGTGCTGGTCGACCCGCGTCGCACCATGACCGCTGACATTGCCGATATGCATCTGGCGATCGCGCCGGATGGCGACATCGCTTTGTTCACCGGGCTGCTCGCCTACCTCGGCCAGCACAATGCGCTCGACCGCACCTATATCACGACGCACACGACGGGCTTCGGGCAAGCGCTTTTCGCCGCCTCCGCGCTGGACCTGGCTGGCGTCGCCGCTGCCACGGGCCTGAGCGAGGACGAGCTTGACCGGTTCTACAGCCTGTTCGCGGCGACCTCCAAGACCGTGACCGTCTACAGCCAAGGGGTGAACCAGTCGTCTTCGGGCACCGACAAGGTCAATGCCATCATCAACTGCCATTTGGCCACCGGCCGCATCGGCAAGCCAGGGGCAGGGCCGTTTTCGGTGACCGGCCAGCCCAACGCCATGGGCGGGCGCGAGGTCGGCGGCATGGCCAACATGCTGGCTGCCCATATGGAGATCGAAAACCCCGATCATCGCGACCGCGTGCAGCGCTTCTGGAACGCGCCGGCCGTTGCCGGAAAGCCCGGCCTGAAGGCAGTCGAGATGTTCAAGGCGGTTGCCGACGGGCACATCAAAGCGCTGTGGATCATGGCCACCAACCCGGTCGATTCGATGCCGGACGCCGATGCCGTCGAAGCGGCGATCAAGGCGTGCCCGTTCGTGGTGGTGTCGGACGTGCTGGCCCGGACCGATACCGTCCGCCACGCCCATGTCCGGCTGCCCGCCGCCGCCTGGGGCGAGAAGGATGGCACCGTCACCAATTCCGAACGCCGTGTGTCGCGCCAGCGCGCTTTTTTGCGCGTGCCCGGAGATGCGCTGCCTGACTGGCGGATTATTGCCGAGTTGGGCAAACGGATGGGGTTTGGTGAGGCGTTTTCCTACGCGTCGCCGGCGGAGGTGTTTGCCGAGCATGCCGCGCTGTCGGGTTTCGAGAATGATGGTGCGCGGGATTTCGACATCGGGGCTTATGCCGGGGTTGATGCGGAGGGATATGAGGCGCTTGAGCCGTTCCAATGGCCAGCGCCGAGCCAAGGCGCCCCCCTCTGGCCTGCCGGCCATCTCCCCCTCAAGGGGGGAGATCGGCTGTCATGGCCGTCTTCGCCAATTCACAACGTCGCAAAGCGAAAGCAGTCGGCAAAGCTGCCAATCTCCCCCCTTGAGGGGGAGATGGCCGGCAGGCGAGAGGGGGGCGCTCAAGCTGGAGGTTGGCCAGAAGGGGTCGGCACGACTGGGCTCCAGGCTCGCTTCTTCGCCAACGGCAACTTCTTCACACCCGACCGCAAGGCGCGCTTCATCGCCATCCGTCCCACCACGGAAATCCGCACCAGCCCCGATTATCCGCTGATCCTCAACACCGGCCGCATCCGCGACCATTGGCACACCATGACGCGGACGGGGAAAAGCCCGCGGCTTTCGCAGCACATCGCCGAGCCCTTCGTCGAAATCCACCCGGCGGATGCGCAGCGCTTCGGCATCGGTGACGCCGACATAGCGCGCGTTTCCAGCCCGCGCGGTGATGTGCTGGTGCGCGCGCTGGTGACGGCGCGCCAGCGCCAGGGCAGCCTGTTTGCGCCGATGCACTGGACCGATCAGTTCTCGGCAAAGGGCCGGCTCGACACGCTGACCGCGCCGCTGACCGATCCCATTTCCGGTCAGCCGGCGCTGAAACATGTCGCCGTCCGCATCGAGAAATTCGCGGCAAAGGCCTTTGGCTTTGCGGTGGCTCGGCAGCGGCCGGAGCCTAATACTGCGCCCTACTGGGCCGTGGCCAAGTGCAAGGGCGGCTGGCGGGTCGAGCTTGCCTTTGCCGATGACGACATCGACTGGGCAGGCTTTGCCGGGTCGCTGTTCGGTACGTCATTGGGTGCCGAAATATCAGCTTATCACGACCGCGACGTCGGCCAGCACCGCATCGCCGCCTTCGACGACGACCAACTGTCAGGCGCCTTGTTCGTCGCGCCCGGCCCGGTCGCCGTGTCGCGCGGCTGGGCGGCGGAACAACTGAGCGCCGATCATGTTGATCGGCGCAGCAGGCTGGCGATCGTGGCCGGGCGGCCGGGCGGGATCGACGTCGATCGCGGCGCCATCGTCTGCTCCTGCTTCGGCGTTGGCGCCAACCAGATCACGGAAGCGGTACGCCGCGGCTGCGGCAGCGTCGCGGCAATCGGCGCGGCCCTGAATGCCGGCACGAATTGCGGCTCCTGCCGCGCCGAGATCAGGGTCATCATCGACGCACAGAGCCTCCAGGCAGCCGAGTGATCGTCCTGACCAAAGGGGCCTGCGCGACGGTGCTGGTTGGGCTATGGTGGCTCAGGCGTGCTACGTCGCGCACGAATCATCCTCAGTCAGGGTCATCCAATGGCAAATCCCCCGCGCCGACCGACAAATCCGATGGCGGCCGCCGAGGCGGCTTTCAAGCCGGTGAAGAAGCCGGCTGCCCCGGTCCGAGAGCCCACGGCCGCTCCAGGCGTCAGGGAGCTTGTTTCGATCCGAATCGACCGCGCCGTGCTGGACCATTTCCAGGAGGATGGACCCGGCTGGCAGGACCGCATCAACGACGCCTTGCGGCGTGTGATAGAAGGCAAGCCGATCGTTACCGGGGGTGATCGTTCAGACGACGAGTAGCGGCTGTTCCAGCCGGCTCACGCTTCGAAGTGCAGGATGTAGAGCTTCCGCGTCTTCTCGTGGATCGTCCATTCGCCTTTCCAGCCTTTCGGCAGCACCAGCATTTCGCCCGGACCAACGTCCTCGCTGCGGCCATCGGGACCATGCAGCGAGACCCGGCCTGACACGATGTGGCAGGTTTCGGAATTGGTCTCGCGCGAGGCCGTGAAGCGGCCCGGCGTGCACTCCCAGACGCCGACTTCCAGTGCGCCATCCGGCGAGGTCCACAGCGTCGTCGAGGCTTCGAACTGATCGCCGCTGATCGAGGTCGGCTTGGGCTCAGGCTCGCCGAGGTCGATGGAGGCGAGGTGGGCGAAGGTCTGGAAGTCGGTCATGGCAGTCTCTCAATGTCCTGTGATGCGGTCGGCGATTGCGGCCAGTTTCGACGTGTGCTGGAGGCCGGCTTCCTCGCGCTCGTCGGCGACGCGATAGAGCTGATACATCGAGTGGACGCCGAGCCAGCGCATCGGCTCTGGCTCCCATTTGCTGACCTTTCGGTTGACCCAGGGCAGGCGGGTCAATTCGGTGTCGCGGCGCAGGATGAGATCGCGCAGCGTTCGGCCTGAAAGGTTGGAACTCGAGACGCCGAGCCCGACATAGCCGCCGGCCCAGCCGATGCCGGTTTCAAGATCGAGCCCTGCCGTCGTGCACCAGTCGCGCGGCACGCCCAGCACGCCGCACCAGGCGTGGTCGATGCGAAGCCTGGCTGTCTGCGGCAGCAGCCGGGTGAGGATCGCGTGCAGGCTTTCGATCGTGGCCTGCTGCGTTTGGCCGCGCACATCCGTTTGCGAGCCGTAACGATAGGGTACGCCGCGTCCGCCCATGGTGATGCGGCCTTCCCTGGTGCGCTGCGCATAGCAATAGGCGTGCGCGGAGTCGCCCAGAAGCTCATGGCCCTCCCAGCCGATCTCGTCCCACAGTGATTGCGGCAGCGGCTCGGTGATGATCTGTGCGCTGTTGAGCGGCAGCCAGAGCCGTTCATTGCCTGGTATGCCGGCCGTGAACCCTTCCGTGGCACGGATGATGATCGGCGCGCGCACGGTGCCGCGGTTCGTCGTGACCTTGCCCTTCTCGATGCCGGTCACGGTGGTCTGCTCGTAGATCGGCACACCGAGCCGCTCGACGGCTTCGGACAGGCCGCGCACCAGCTTGGCCGGCTGCACACGCGCGGTGCCGTGGTGGATATAACCGCCAAGCACATTCCTGATGTTGATGCGGGCCTTGGCCTCTGCCTGGCCGATCAGGCTGACACGCTCGCTCGGCACGCTCCAGCCGATCGCATCGGCATAGGCGGCGTTGATCCGTTCGAGCTGCGGCGGGTTGGTCGCCACCGTCAGATTGTCGACGCGGCGGATGTCGGCATCGATGCCTTCGGCTTCGGTCACCTTGATCACTTCGTCGACCGTGCCATGCATGGCCGTTTCCATGTCGATGACAGCGCCGCGCGTCGAGGTCTGCAGATATTTCTCGCGCGACCAGCTGAAGCCGCCGGACAGCCAGCCGCCATTGCGGCCCGACGCGCCGAAGCCGGCGAACTCCCGCTCGACGATGGCGATGCGGATCGATGGATCGGCCTTCTTCAGGTAATAAGCCGTCCACAGGCCGGTGTAGCCGGCGCCGACGATGCAGACATCGGCTTCGAGATCGCCCGGAAGCGGCGCGCGATAGGGCGGCAGGCCGATGTCGGCATACCAGAACGAGACGTTGCCGTTGACTTTGGCGTCCATGTCTAAAAATCCTGCGGGGAAAGAGCGATCAGGTCATCGTCATGTCGGCGCGGTCGTCGTCGGCAAGAAGTTTTGCATCGACGACCGACCAGCGCAGATCGACCGTGTCACCAATCGAGAACGGTGTGGCTTCCAGCGACGCGCGTACGATGGCGACCGAGCCGTCGCGCAACGTCACCTGGTATTTCGAGCCGGAGCCCAGATAGATCGCCTCGCTGACTTGACCGGTGAGGCTGTTCTGCCCGGCGGCGGGAGGCGTGTTGGTGCCGGCAAGCGAAAGCTTCTCCGGCCGCAGCAGGACCACCGGTTTGCTGCCGCTGGCGAGCTTGCCGTTGGCCACGATCTTCTGGCCGGCGATCGTCAGGCTGGTTTCGTTTCCGGACGTCAGGGCGGTGCCACGCAAACTGGTCGATTCGCCGATGAACTTGGCCACGAACAGGGTCGTCGGCTCGTCGTAGAGCTGGCGGCCGGTTCCGACCTGTTCGATGCGGCCCTGATTGAAGACGGCGATGCGGTCGGACAGGACCAGCGCTTCTTCTTGGTCGTGCGTCACATAGACGAAGGTGGTGCCGAGTTCGCGGTGGATGCGCTTGATCTCCAGCTGCAGCCATTCGCGCAGTTTCTTGTCGAGCGCGCCGAGCGGTTCGTCCATCAACAGCAGCGGCGGATCGAAGACGATGGCGCGCGCCAGCGCCACGCGCTGCTGCTGGCCGCCGGAAAGTTCGGAGGGATAGCGATGCGCGAAGTCGGCCATCTTGACCATGTCCAGCGCGCGCACGACGAGACGGTCGCGCGCCTGCTTGTCCATGCCGCGCAAGGTGAGGGGATAGGCGACGTTCTTGCCGACCGTCATATGCGGAAACAGCGCGTAGTGCTGGAAGACAACGCCGATGTTGCGCTTGTGCGCCGGCAGGGCGACGATGCTTTTGCCGCCAACGGCGAGGTCGCCGGAGGTGAGGTCGGTGAAGCCCGCCACGACGTTGAGCGTCGTGGTCTTGCCCGAGCCGCTGGGGCCGAGCAGCGTCATGAACTCGCCCGGCTCGATATGCAGGCTGACATCGTCGAGTGCGGTGAAATTGCCGTAGCGCTTGGTTGCGCCCTTGATGTCGATGGCCGCGCCGCGTTTCCTCGCAGTCATCTCAACTCCTCGTCGATTTCGAGCTGATGATCAGCCCGGCGCTGATGATCAGCGTCGTGGCAATGAAGATGATGGTTCCGACGGCCGTCACCGTCGGATCGGCGTCGCGGGTGATGCTGGTGAAGATCTGCACCGGCAAGGTCTTCAGGTAGGGACTGGTGATGAACAGCGCGACGATGATCTCATCGAAGGAGGTGACGAAGGCAAACAAAAGCCCGGACAGGATGCCGGGCGCGATCAGCGGCAAGGTCACGGTGCGGAACGTGGTGAAGCGGTTGGCGCCGAGGCTTGCCGCCGCCGTCTCCAGCCGCGCGTCGAAGACTTCGAGGCTTGCCGACACGGCGATGATGACGAAGGGGATCGCCAGCATCGTATGTGCGATGACGAAGCCGGTGGTGGTGCCGACGAGCTGGTAGTCGAGATAGACGGCGTAGATGCCGATGGCCAGCACCACGCCGGGCACGATCATCGGCGTGATCAGGATGGCGCGCAGCAGGCCGGCGCCGGAATGTTTCATGCGGCTGAGGCCGAGCGACGCCAGCGTGCCGATCAGCGTGGCGGCGACGGCGACGAGGCCCGCGACCCTCAGCGAATTGAAGAAGCTCGACAGCCAATCGGGGTTGGTGAAGAAATTCTCGTACCATTGCCAGGAGAAACCGGACGGCGGGAAAGCGAGCGACTTCTTCTCGTTGAATGACATCGGGATGATGACCAGCGTCGGCATCACCAGCCAGACGGCGACCAGCAGGCAGAACAGACCGAGCAGAAGGCGGGATGGTGCCAGTCTCATGATCTGGACGCCTGCTTGTGGCGCTGGCGCATCAGCGGGGCGGCGAGCGCCAGAAGCACGAAGGTCGCGACCAGCAGCACGACGCCCATGGCGCCGCCGCGGCCCCAGTTGAGCAGGCTGAGCACCTGGCTCTGCACCAGCGTCGACAGCATGGTGCTGCGCGGGCCGCCGAGCAGGGCAGGCGTGATGTAGAAGCCGAGCGACAGGATGAAGACGATGATGGCGCCGGCGAAAACGCCGGGCAGCGACAGCGGCAGATAGATTTGCAGGAAGGCGCGTGCCGGGCGCGCACCAAGGCTGCGCGCCGCCTGCACGAGGCGCAGATCGATGCCGCGCATGACCGAATAGAGCGGCAGGATCATGAACGGCAGCAGCACCTGCGCCATGCCGATGACGACGCCGGTCTGCGTGCGGATCAGCTTCACGCCGTCAAAGCCGAGCAGCCTGATGACCGAATTGATGATGCCGGAATCCTGCAGCAGGATGACCCAGGCCAGGGTGCGCACCACGCCGCTGACCCAGAACGGCACCAAAACGCACAGGATGAGGACCAGCCGCAGGCGCGGTCCGACCGCCGTCATGAGATAGGCATAGGGGTAGGCGGCGATGACGCAAACGATGGTGACCCAGGCTGCGATGGAAAAGGTGCGCCACAGGACGGTGACGTTCACCGGGGTGGAAAAGAACCAGACATAGTTCTGCAAGCCCCAAGATGGGTCCGAGAAGCTGCGCAGCGTGACGGTCAGCAAGGGATAGCCCATCGCGGCGATGAGCAAAGCCAAGGCGGGCATCGCCAGCAGCGAAGGATAGGCAGCAAGGCGCGGGCGCCGCTGCGGCGCCCGCACGGCACCTGGCGGCCGAGGATGATCACCCCCGGCCGTCGGCGTATGCGATGTCTGGCTCACGCCGTCACCTTAGCGGTAGCCGGCTCAGTTGCCGGCCATCAGCGCTGTCCACTTGTCGGACGCGGCGGCGAAGTTGGCGACCCAGAACTTGATGTTCTGCTGATAGCCGAGCTTGGCGTGGTCCGGCGTGTTGGTCAGAAAGGCGGCGACGGATGCGTCGACCTTCGGCTGTGCCTCGTTGTTGATCGGCGAGTAGGAGGTCTGCTCGGTCAGAATCTCCTGCGACTTCTTGCCGAGATAGGCGTTGATCAGCGCGTAGGAAGCGTCGGTATCCTTGGCGCCGACCGGGATGGTCAGCTGGTCCATGACGACCAGCCAGTCCTTCCACACCGGCGTGTAGGCAGCGCCGTTCTTGACCGCCGTCATGGCGCGGCCGGTCCACATGATGATCATGTCGGCCTCGCCGGATTCGGCGAGCTGCTGGGATTCTGCGCCGGTCTTCCAGAAGATGGTGTCGGGACCGATCGCCTTGATCTTGGCGATGCCCTTGTCGATGTCGGCCGGCGTCATGGCGTCGACCTTGCCGCCGTCTGCCAGGATGGCCTGTTCGATCAGGCCGCCGAGCGGGCTGCCGCTGCCGTCGATGGCGCGGGTGCCGGGAAATTTCGCGGTGTCGAAGAAGTCCTTCCAGTCCTTCGGCGGATTGTCCTTGTACGTGTCGTTCTTGTACATCAGGACCATGCCGTAGTTCATCGCCGGCACGCTGCACTCGCCGACCTGTCCGGGCGGGATGTGCGAGATGTCGAGCTTGGTCAAATCCAGCTTCTGGAACAGTTTTCCGCAATGCACGAAGGGCGGAAAATCGTCCGTATCGACGACATCCCAGGTCACATTGCCTGATTCGACCTGCGCCTGAAGCTTGGCGATTTCGGTCGGCCCATCGTTCAAAAGCTTGACGCCGCTCTTGTCGACGAATTCCTTGAGGGCGGCGACCTGGCCGTCCTGGTAGATGCCGCCATAGGAGACGAAGGTCAGCGTCTTTCCCTTCAGCGAGCCGTCCACCACGGTCCCGGCCGGCGGCGCGTTCTGCGCGTGAGCGGCGGCCGCAAGCAAGGCCAGTGCGGCGGCGCCGACGAACCCGGCCAATCTTGATCTGCTTCCCATTTTCTAACCCTCCGATGGCTCGCTGTTTGATTTTGGTAGGCCGGGCGCGAGCGTTTTCCGGGCTACATATTGGTCGAGGTCGACGGCGCCGCTGGTCGGCGGCGCAATGATCCACAGCACTTCGGCCACCGTATCGCCGACATTGATCGTCCGGTGGGGCGTCGAGGTCGAATATTCGATGCTATCGCCCTCTTCGAGGGTGAAGCTCTCCTCGCCGAGCGTCAGTTGCACGCGTCCGCGCAGCACGAGGAACATCTCGCTCGCGTTGCCGTGCGTGTAGGGCACGTCGCCGGTCGAGCCGCCGACGGCGAACTCGCCGCAATAGACTTCCATCTCGCGGATCGGCCGGCGCGACAGCAGCGTCTTGCGGTAGCCTTCGCTGGTCGGCAGCGCCGGCCGCTCGCTGCGTGTCAGCACCGCGTGCGGCGACACTTCGCATTCGTCGAAAAGATCGGCGAGGCTGATGCCGAGTGCATTGGCAATCAGCATCAGCGTGCTGGTGTTGGCGCCGGAAAGGCCGCGCTCGAGCTGGCTCAGGAAACTGGCGGTGGTGCCGATCATGTCGCCGAGCTGGCGCAGCGTCAGGCGCCGCGTCGTGCGATAGGCCTTGATCCGATCGCCCAATACCGTCGAGCGGCGCGCTTCGGCGCTGGTCGCGGCATTGTCGTTGAGTGCGTGATCCGCAGCGATTTTCATGGCGATCTCAGGGTTCACTTAACATGCTATTAAGTGGGGCGTCCTGGCAAGCGGATTCGCCTGGTCACCTGAAAATCATCGATGGACCTGCAGAGGGGCATGATCGGCCGACCGGCAACCCGGTTCAGCTCGATCACTGGATCATGAAGCGCGAACTGAATGGCAGGCTTGCCGCGCCGACGGCCTTCGGGCTGATGGTGACGCGCGCCGGCAGCGCTTCGATGCCGGGGAATTCCCGGCCGATGTCGTCGCACAAGGCCTCGGCAATCTTTTGCGGCGCATAACTGGACAGGACGACCGTCCTGAACTCGACAAACTGGGTCAGCGCGGAGATCGACGCTTTCAAGCGGTCGGAACACTCGCCCAGCCATGCGCTGTAGGCCTCGCCCAGATCGGGCCACTCAGGGCTGCTGCTCCAGATGATTTCGGACGGGCGCCCGCGCATGGCCAGTTCGCTCTCCAGGCGCATCAGGCCGTGATCGAAGCTGGCGCTGGAGTTTCCCTTGTAGATCTGGTGGTTGAGGATGAGCCTGCTCTGCAGCCGTGCTCCGAGATAGAAGAACAGATAATCGTTGAGCGGCTTTGCGACGCCGAACATGCTCTCGCCGCCGGCCGCAGCGGTGATGTCGTTCTGCACGAAAACCGGCAGCTTGATCTGTTCCTCGATTTCAGCCTGCAAGGCTTTGAGCGAGGTGCTCGATCCGTTGCGGGTTGCAGCCATCGTGTCGACATCGTCGGGAACCGCCAGGCCGATGCCGGCAACCCGGCTGCGCGCCTCGACCGGCAGGCTGGTCATGGCTTGCCCGATCGCGCCGAACAGATCGCTGCTTTGCGGGAAGGGATTGGCTTCATCCGCCGGCAACTGCGTGTGGAAGCGCACCGTGCCGATAAAGTCGATAAGCGCGATGTCGATCCTGCGCCGGCTGAAGCCGACGCCAACTGCATAGGCGCCCTCCGGGTTGAGTGAAAGCGGGATCGTCGGCGGCCCGACGCGGCCGCGCTGCGCCTCGCCCTGCGAGACCAGGCCCTCCTGCTCGAGCGAGCGAACGATGACCGAAGCCGTCTGCGCCGACAGGCCGGTCTTCTCGCCGATTTCCATCCGCGAAATGCCTTCGTTCTGAAGCAGCAGGGACAGCACCAACCGCTCGTTGTAGCTGCGGACGCTCAATGCATTCAGCCCGCTCGCACGATCGGCGATGCGCAAGGGATTGGGTGGTGCGAATCTCATGTCAGGCAAAGGTCGCCCCGTCGGTAAGAGGGCGTTGCCTGGCGGCGGTATGGTTGCTCATGTCGAGCGGCTCCAGCCGATGGCATCGACCGCGCGGGCGAGCGCGGTGCCCAGCAATCTGTGCGCCTCGGCATCGATGTGAAAGCCGTCCGCCTCGCTGCACGACACCACCGAGCCGGCATCGAAAAAGTGCAGTTCGAGCGAGTCCGCCAGGACTTCGAATTCGAGGGCGAGCAGGCGCGATTTCTCGGGTGCGCCGGCGAAGATGGACTTCCATTCCTTGACGTCGTCCTGCATCGGCGGCGGCGCCACGATCATGATCTCGGGCGTCGAGCCGCCCGGACCTGGCGCCAGCTCCTTGATGTCGTAGACGAGGCAGCCGATGCCCATCGCCACTTCCGACGGCGGCTTGTTGAAGCGGATCTTGAGATCGTTGGTGCCGAGCATGATGATGACGAGGTCGAGCGTCGCATGGCTCTGCAGGCAAGGACGAAGATAGGTTCGGCCGTTCTTGTGGGCGCCCTCGATCGGGTCGTCGTGGACGGTGGTGCGGCCGCTCAACCCCTCCTCGATGACATACCAGTCAGGGCCCAGCTGAGAACGCAATATGCCCGGCCAGCGTTCACCCGGACCATAGCGCTCGAGCGGCCCCCTGCCGGGGATCTGGCCGTGCGTGTTGGAGTCGCCGTAGCACAAGACTGATCGCATGTTTTTCCCGCCGGGACAGACTGCGCGCCGAAGCCGGCGAGCGCCATTCATGATGGATAGTGGAGCGGTGAAAGGCAAGCAAGGGAATAGTCATTCAACCTGACTAACTATTGACAGGGCGAATCCGCTGTGCTTCTAAAGTGCCCGGAGGAGTTCTCGACCGTCATCATCGTCCAGCAGAAGTTGGGCTTCGACACGCATGTGTTCGGGGGCGGGAGAATTGCGCGCATCGGTCGGTTTGTGACGGGGGCATGCATTGGGAGAGCGTCTCGTGGCCATACGAATTTGTAGGCCGGAGCAACCACAAGGAGGAGTGTTCAATGTTAGGATTGCTGAAAACCGTCGGCCTGGGGATGCTCGTTGCGTCCACGCTTGCCGTGACGTCCTTGGCGCATGCGCAAGACGTCAAGCTGATGGACGGCGTGGCGCCGCGCCCCGACGACACGCGCATGACCGCCGCCGGTGCGTTCAAGAAGGACCCGCCCTGGGTCATCG
Organism: Mesorhizobium sp. M7A.F.Ca.US.007.01.2.1; assembly: GCF_003998165.1. Classification (NCBI taxonomy): domain Bacteria; kingdom Pseudomonadati; phylum Pseudomonadota; class Alphaproteobacteria; order Hyphomicrobiales; family Phyllobacteriaceae; genus Mesorhizobium; species Mesorhizobium sp. M7A.F.Ca.US.007.01.2.1. The sequence continues at coordinate 73,592 of NZ_RZQP01000004.1, forward strand.
GCATGAGCGACTTCGGTGTCAACGCAAACACCTGGACGGTGCAGGTGGCGCATGAGGCGGAGAACGCCGCGGCCAAGGACAAGCGCATCTCGAAATTCATCCTGCTCGATGCCGGCTTCGACCAGAAGAAGCAGGTGGCCGATATCGAGGACCTGATCGCACAGCATGTCGACGCCATCATCGTTCAACCGGTGACCAGCACGTCGGCCAATGCCAGCATCGCCAAGGCGGTCGCCGCCGGCATCCCGGTCATCCTTCACACAGGGCGTATCGATTCCGACGCCTACACCACCGAAATCCAGGGCGGCGCCGAGCACTTCGGCAAGGTGATGGGCGACTGGCTGGTGAAGACCGTCGGTGACAATGGCAAGATCTGGGTCCTGCGTGGCCTGGCCGGCCATCCGGAAGACACCAACCGCTACAACGGCCTCCTGGAATCGCTCAAGGGCACGCATGTGCAGATCATTGCCGAGGAGCATGGCGACTGGCAGTACGACAAGGCCAAGAAGCTGTGCGAGACGCTCTATCTGAACAATCCGCAGGTCGACGGCATCTGGTCGTCCGGTGCCGACATGACGCGCGCCTGCGTCGATGTCTTCAAGCAGTTCGGCACACCCATTCCGCCGATTTCGGGCGAGGGCAACAATGGCTATTTCGGCCAGTGGATTACGGATGGGTTCAAGTCGATCTCTCCGGAATACAGTCCCGCCCAGGGCGCTGCCGGCGTGCGCGCCGCCGTTGCCCTTCTGGAAGGCAAGCAGCTCTACAAGCGCTATGTCTACAATCCCGACGGATGGGACCAGGACAAGGCCAAGAAATACTATCGCGACGACCTGACCGCCAATGTCTGGTGGCCAAGCGAACTGCCGGAAGACAAGCTCAAGGAATACTACGGCAAGAAGTGACGGCGCCGTGGCTGGCGGGGAGTGGACAAACATTCCCCGCAGGCCGTTCCATGTGTTGAATCCGGTTCGTTCGAGGGTTTCGTGACCAATCTTGTCGAGATGTCCCACATTTCGAAGGCATTCGGAGGGAGCAAGGCGCTCCACTCCGTTTCCCTCGACCTCAAGGCGGGCAGCGTCCATGCCCTGATGGGCGAGAACGGTGCCGGCAAATCGACGTTGATGAAGATTCTGGCGGGCGTGCATCAGCCCGATTCCGGCAAGATCTTCATGAGCGGCGAGAAGCTCGATCTGAAGTCGCCGCGCGCCGCGCTCGATGCCGGCATTTCGACCGTTTTCCAGGAGCATTCGCTGCTGCCCAATCTGTCGATCGCCGAGAACATGTTCCTCGGCCGGGAGCCGACGACCCGGTTTGGCTCGATCGACTATCCCGCGATGAAAAGCCAGACCGCCAGGGCGCTTGGCGAACTCGGCCTCACGCTCGACCCGTCGCAACTCGTTTCCAACCTGACGATCGCCGAGCGGCAATTCGTCGAGATCGCGCATTGCATCCAGGCCGACGCCAGCGTGCTCATCCTCGATGAGCCGACGGCGGCGCTCAACGCGGCCGATGTCGATGTGCTCAACCGCAACATCCGCCGGCTGCGCGACAAGGGAAAAGCCATCGTCTACATCTCGCATCGCATGGAGGAGATCTTCGAGTTGTGCGACACGGTGACGGTGCTGAAGGATGGCGCACTGGTCGGCACCAAGACGGTGTCCGAGATCACCACCGACGAACTCATCGCCATGATGGTCGGACGCGAACTCCAGGACCTTTTTCCCGATCGTACGGGCGATGTAGGCGATGAGATACTGCGCGTCGAAAACCTCAAGATCACCGAGACATCGCAGCCGCTCTCGCTGACTTTGCACAAGGGCGAGATCGTCGCCCTGGCCGGGCTGGAAGGGCAGGGCCAGCAGCGCTTCCTGCGATCGCTGATTGGCCGCTACCATCCCTTCGCCGGGACGATTTCCATCAACGGCAAGGCGCTGAAGATGCCGCTCCCGGCGTCGGCGGGCGTTCGGTATTTGCAGCAGCTGAAGGTCGGCTTCGTTCCCGAGGACCGCAAGGAAGAGGGGCTCTTCCTCGCTTTGCCGATCGCCCACAACATCGCCATCGGATTGCATTCGAGGCGCCCGGAACTTGCGCCGGCGCGGCCATATCGAAACGTCATCGCCCGCATGATGGAGGTCATGAACATAAAGGCGGCGGGCCTGTCGGCTGCGGTCGGTTCGCTGTCGGGCGGCAACCAGCAAAAGGTTCTGCTCGGCCGCTACCTTGCCGCCGATCTCGATCTTCTGCTGGTCGAAGAGCCGACGCGCGGCGTCGACATCGGCGCCAAGTCCGAGATCTACCATCTTCTGCGGGACTTCACCGCGAAGGGCGGCGCGGTGCTGGTGCTGTCGCGCGAGACGATCGAGCTGATCGGGCTCTGCGACCGCATCTACGTCGTCCATCACGACACGATCGTGGCCGAAATGCCGGCAGCGCAGGCGAGCGAACACAAGATTCTCGACGCGGCCCTCATGGGCGGCTCCACGCGCCAGCATTAGGGGCCTGCCATGGTTCGTTCGGTTTTCAACATCCTGAATGGCCGGAACACGCGGCAGGGCCTGTGGGGCCTGCCGCTGCTGGTCGCCTTGCTCATTTCGCTGTGGCTGACCGTCGAGACGACGCAGTTCGCCACGGCAGAAAACCTCTTCAACCTGGTTGCCCAGGCGATGCCGCTGATCATCGCGGCGATCGGACAGCTCGTCGTCGTGCTCATCGGCGGGCTCGACCTGTCGGTCGGCTCGGTCATCAGCTTCACCACCGCGGTGCTGGCGCTCGACCAGCCAGCGATTGTGTTGATCCCGGCGGTCTTCGTGCTGGCGGCAGTCATCGGGCTGATCAACGGTCTGGCGATCACCCGTTTCAACGTCCATCCGATCATCGCGACGCTGTCGACGCAGTACATCGTGCTCGGCATCACGCGCATCCTGCGGCCCGTCTCCGGCGGCACGGTGCCGGAGATCGTCATCGATGCCGTCTCGGGCAGTTTCCTCGGCATTCCCTATCCGGTTTTCTGGGGCATCGTCGTGATCCTGGCAGCGTGGAAACTGCTCTACGGATCCCGGTATGGGCTGCATCTGTTTGCGATCGGCGGCGGCATCGCGTCCGGCGCCGAGAGTGCTGCCCGCAATTTCGGCGTCTCCGACCGCCGCAACATCATCCTCGCCTATGTGATCTGTTCCTGTTTCGCAGCCGTTGCCGGTGTCTTCCTGGCCGGGCGCATCGTGTCGGGCGATCCGAATGTCGGGCTGCTTTTCGAACTCGATACCGTCACCGCCGTGGCGCTTGGAGGCACCCAGCTTTCCGGTGGCATAGGCAGCCTGCACGGCACCGTGATCGGCGCGCTGGTCATGGCGCTGCTGGCCAATGGCATGAACCTCGCCAACGTCTCGCCGTTTGTCCAGACCGCGATCAAGGGCGGCATCCTGCTGGCGGTGGTCGGGCTGCAATCCCGCAAGAAGATGGGGCTCTGAAAGATGGCTGCCGTTCTCGCAAATCCGATCGCCCGGCGCCTGCTGCGCATACCGCCGTCCTATTTTGTCTTCCTCGTGCTGCTGGCCACGCTGTGGGTCGCACGGCCGAACATGCTCAACCTCAACATCATGGGTATCTTCGTCAGGCAGATCGTCCCGCTCGGCATCCTGGTTCTGGGGCAGCTCGTCGTCATGCGGGTGAAGTCGATCGACCTTTCCGGCGGCGGCATCATCCTGCTCATCAACTATTTCATTTCGTCAGGCACTTTCCCCGGCGCGTCGATGCCTTTCTTCGTCGTGCTGGCGCTCGGTACCGGCCTCGTCATCGGCCTGTTCAACGGCTTCATGATAGGGAGCCGGCGGGTGTCGGCGGTCATCGTCACGCTGGCGGTCAGCATCATCCTGGTCGGGCTGGTGCAGTTCCTGTCGAGCGGCAATCCGCCCGGCGATGTGCCGAAGCTGTTCAACGACCTCTACAACACGAAATTCCTGTCGGTTCCGACGCCGGTGCTGTTCTGGGTCCTGCTGACCGCTTTGGTGTGGCTGCTGCTGTCGCGGACCGTCTTTGGCCGCTACGTCGCCTCGGTCGGGGAGAATGCCGAAGCCGCGCATTTTTCCGGCGTGCCGGTCCAGCGCACGGTGATCCTTGCGCACACGCTCGCCGGCCTGATCGCGGCGATCGCGGCCCTGGTACAGACCGGTTCGATCGCCGTCGGCAGCGTCCGTGTCGGCCTCGACCTGCCGATCCTGGCGGTCGCGGCAACGATCCTCGGCGGCGTCGTCTTCGGTCGCGGCGACGGTGGCGTCTGGGGACCTTTCTTCGGGGCGTTGTGCTTTGCTCTGCTGTTCGTGGTGATGACCGTGCTCGGCATCGACGAGCCCGGCAAGCTTATCGCGCAGGGCGTCATCATCCTGGGTGCCGCGATCTTCTACGGAGTGCGGGTGCGAAACCCCTGACCTGAGACGGCGAAAAGCAAGCCGACCGGCGTTCGCCGGGACCGACAAATCCACGCGTTCAGACAATTGCAAACAGATGGAGAAACATGGATGTCACCGCCAAAAAACATCATGTGCTACGGCGACTCGCTGACCTGGGGCTGGGTTCCGGTCAAGGAGGGGTCGCCGACCTACCGCTACCCCTATGACCAGCGCTGGACCGGTGTGATGGCGGCGGCGCTGGGAGGGGGCTACCACATCATCGAGGAAGGCCTGAGCGCGCGCACGACCTGTCTCGACGACCCCAACGATCCGCGCCTGAACGGGGCGAACTACCTGCCCTCGGCCATCGCCAGCCATCTGCCGCTGGACCTGGTCATCGTCATGCTCGGCACCAACGACACCAAGTCCTATTTCCGCCGGACGCCTTATGAGATCGCCAATGGAATGGCGAAACTGGTCGGGCAAATCCTGACCAGTGCCGGCGGCATCGGCACCCCTTATCCGGCCCCCAAGGCGCTGGTCATTGCGCCGCCGCCGCTGACCCCGATGCCCGATCCATGGTTCGAGGGCATGTTCGGCGGCGGGCACGAAAAATCCAGGGACCTGGCCAGGCAGTACAAGGCGATGGCGGATTTCATGAAGATCGATTTCCTCAATGCCGGCGATTACCTCACCACGGACGGTGTCGACGGAATTCATTTCACCGCCGCAAACAACGCCGATCTGGGACGCGCCGTCGCCGACAAGGTCAAGTCGATCCTCGAGCCGGGCCAGGTCAGCACCGCCGCTTGAAGCCGCCACGCCCGTCGGCTTGCGGCACACAGGCTCACGGCGCAGGTGTGTCGCAGGTTCCTCCGGCGATGCACATCGATGCGGGGCCGAACGATGCGTTTGGCCCCGCATTGATATGGCGCCCGGCGCCGGCAGATGTGCGTCGATCTAGGGGCTTGGCCTCGGAACATCATCGGCCGATGCTTTGGTTTGACGATCGAAGACGACCGCCAGGCCGTTCTTGACGGCAAGTGAGGCGACCATGTCGTCGAGCTCGCGATCGGGAATGGCGGGTTTGAGGACCTGCCGGATGGCCCGATAGGCCTGCTCGGTCGACACATAGTCATAGCGCTTTTTACGCGCTTCCACATATTGCTCGATGAGAATGCCCAATCGGCGGGCGGCTATGTCATCTGGCTGCTGCAAGGGAGCCTCCTCAAGCGTCGATCGTTTGCAGACCCCTCGGATGTAAAAACCCACGCTGCGAAAGTTAAGGCCTGCGGCTGGTCCGAAGCCAAATAAATACGCTGTGGTCATCGACGATCCGCACGGCAGCCAAGCCAAGCGTCGGTCAAGGCCTTGGGCGAAATAGGGCGGCAGCGATCGGCTCCCAAGCGCGGAGCGATCCGCCCAGACCTGTATTCACAACAGCGCCGACAGAGCGGCCATGAAGTGGTCGTTTTCCGAAGTCGAGCCGATGCTGACACGCACATAGGTGTCAAAGCCCTGCTGCTTCCACGGTTTGACGATGACCCCTTGCCGCAGCAGGCCTTCGACGAAGACGGAGGCATCTTGCCGGCAGTTGAAGAACAGGAAATTGCCTCTGGAGGCGGCGACGTCGAGGCCCTTGCTCGCCAGGAAAGTCTCGACGCGTTTTCTCTCCGCCCTGGCCAGAGCTACGACCCTGGCGAGGTGTTCGTCATCGGCCAGCGCCGCGAATGCTGCGGCCTGGGCCATGCCGTTGGCGTTGAAAGGCGTGCGGACGCGTTCGAGCAGCGCGCGCAGCTCCGGGTCGCCGACGATGCCGAAGCCGATCCGCAATCCGGCCAGGCCGAACGCCTTGGAAAAGGTCCGAAGCACGATCCAGGGCCGGTCGAGCTTTCCCAGATAGGGCAGGGATGACGCATAGTCGTCGCCCTTGGCATATTCGGCATAGGCTTCGTCGATGACGATCAGCGTCACGTCGCTCGTCGCATCCAGAACCCTCGACAGATCGCCGCCGGAGAGCCAGCTGCCGACCGGGTTCATCGGGTTCGAGAACAGCAGCATGCGCGGCCGTTCGCGCACCGCCTCGACCAGCGCATCGACATTGATGGTCAGATCGTCGTTGACGACAACGCGCTTGACGGTAGCGCCCATCAACGTCGTGTAGTCCTCATGCAGCGGAAACGACGGATAGAGCGTGACGACGGCGTCGCCCGGCCGCAACACGGCGCGGCTGATGACGGAGAGAAGATCTTCGGAACCGTTGCCGAGGATAATCTGGTCCTCGGCGACGGCATATTTGTCGCCGATCGCCTGGCGCAGCTTGCGCCCGGCAGGGTCCGGATAGAGGCGGAACATCTCGGAGCCGGCATGCATCGTCGCGGCGAGGGTCGGGCTGGGCCCGAGCGGGTTTTCGTTCGAGCCCAGTTTGGCGATTCTGGCCGGTGCGTATCGTTTCCGCACCTCGTCAATGGTCAGTCCGGAATTGTAGGGCGACAGGCGGTTGACTTCGGTGCGGACCATATCCGAGGCTTTCGACACGGGCTGGCTCCTCTGCGGTGGATTTCGTCATCCGTACCGCAGCTGAAATGCTTTGTATATGCTTGTATATGTAAGCTGACCTGATAGTCTCTACGCCGAAGCGGAAACCGACACCGACCAGGAGGATCACATGCGCAACGCTTCTCTCTTCGATCTCTCCGGCAGGAAGGCGCTTGTCACCGGCGCCAGCCGTGGCATCGGGCGCAGCATCGCCGAAGCGCTGAGCGCTGCCGGCGCCGACGTCGCGGTCACGGCGCGCAGCCTGGCCGCGCTGGAGCACACGACGGTCGCCATCCGCGCGGCCGGTGGGGTGGCGCATGCCGTCGCTCTCGACGTCACCGATGTCGGCCGCTGCCGCGCAGCCACCAACGAGGCTGCCAGCCTGCTTGGTGGTCTCGACATTCTCATCAACAATGCCGGGATGGAGGAGGTGCGGCCCTCGCTCGATGTCGACGAGGCGCTGTGGGACAGGATCGTCGACACGAATCTGAAGGGAGCGTTCTTCTGCGCCCAGGCCGCCGCGCGGCAGATGCGCGACGCCGGCCGTCCCGGCACCATCATCAACCTGTGCTCGCTGACGTCGGAAGTCGGAATCCCAACCGCGGTGCCGTATGGCTCGTCGAAGTCCGGCCTGCTCGGCATGACGCGGGCGCTTGCGGCCGAGTGGGCGGAGCTTGGCATCAGGGTCAACGCCATCGCGCCGGGCTATTTCAGGACGGCGATGACGGACGTTTTTTACAACAACGAGGCATGGCAGCACTCCATGCTGGCCAAGATCCCGCAGCGGCGTTTCGGTGATCTCTCCGATCTGCATGGCATCGCCGTGTTCCTCGCTTCGGATGCGGCGGCCTACATAACCGGCCAGTCCATTCCGGTCGATGGCGGCTTTCTCGCCTCGATCTGATGAGGCAGGTTTGTCTCGGTAGTTTCGACGGGAAGGATGATGGAAAAATCGCTGGCGACCGTCACATAGACATGTATATACTTTTGCCCGAGTGAAGCCTCTCGACGGCTTTGATCCTTGTTCAGGGTCGACCTGTCGGCCCGCAGCATATGGCCGGCCTGCGCCAGCCGTCATTGCGTTCCAAGAGTTCCAGGAGAACGAGCAGCCATGTCCGACATCAGCTTCCACGATTTGTCATCCATCGATGCCGACCAGCGCGCCAGTCTGCTGAAGCGCGCCGAGGCCGATCTGACGGTCTTCGTCGAGAAGGTCCGGCCGATCATCCAGGCCGTCAAGGACGAAGGCGACGCCGCCTTGATCCGCTTCGCCAGGGAACTCGACAAGGCCAATGTCGCCGAGGGCGAGCTGCAGGTGTCGGAAGCCGAGTTCGACGCGGCGTTCGACAAGGTGGAAAAGGACGTCGTCGAGAGCATCCAGTTCGGCATCGACAACAT
>NZ_RZQP01000500.1:0-882 GCF_003998165.1 Mesorhizobium sp. M7A.F.Ca.US.007.01.2.1
GCGCTCAGGGATACGAGGGTGGCTGTTTTCGGCGCCACCGGAGTCGTCGGCTTCTGCACCGCCGTCATCGCGGCAGGGGAAGGTGCCCGGGTCACACTTGTCGGCCATGACGGCATCGAACGGGTCAAGCAGATCGCGGCCGAGATCGAAAGCAGGTTCCACCTCACCGTCGATGCGGCTGACGGATCGAGCGACGCCCGCAAGACAAAGCTGGTCGAAGCCAACGAAATTATCCTGGCTTGCGCCAAAGCTGGCGTCCAGGTGGTCTCCAAAGCCCAATTGAAAGGCAATGACCTGCTTATTGCGGCCGACGTCAATGCCGTTCCCCCGGCCGGCATCGAAGGATTGGCCGTCAATGCTAATGGTGATCCACTCGATGCGGCAAAAGCTGTCGGCATTGGTCCGCTTGCCATCGGCAATGTCAAATATAAGGTCGAATTCGGTCTCTTCAAAAGAATGATCGAATCCGAAAAGACGATCACGCTCGGTTTTCAGGAAGCGTTTTCCCTTGCACGCGAGATTGCCAAGTAACGCCGGATCTCTTTTGATCGCGGCAATTTCAGGCCGGGCGCTGGCCGCCGCCGCGCGTCGCGCCGGCTATCGTCCGCTGGTCGCCGATTTCTTTTGCGATACGGACACCGTCGCGCTCGCAGAACGCGCGACAATGCTGCCAGGCGACCTGCAAGGAGGCATCGACGGCGAGCGCATCATCGACACGCTTCGGCGATTGGCTGGCAACGACCTGCCGGCCGCCATTGTCCTGGGCTCAGGGTTTGAGCGGATGCCTGAGACCGTGGACAAAATCGCGCGACACTTTCGGCTCGCCGGCAATGGCGGCGCCGCGATCCGCAGGATCAAGGATCCGCAGTTGCTGGCCGATGA
>NZ_RZQP01000501.1:0-871 GCF_003998165.1 Mesorhizobium sp. M7A.F.Ca.US.007.01.2.1
ATCACCATCAACGGCACCAACGACGTCCCACAGGTCGTCGTTGACCAGGGCAACCCGGCCGGCGCGCATGATCAGGTCTATGAAGCAGGTCTGGCGGCGGGTTCGGCGGCCGGCGACGGCAGCACGGTTGCGACAGGCACCTTCACGGTGTCGGACGCCGACGGGCTCGACGACGTGCAGAGCGTCACCATCGGCGGCGTCACGGTTGCCATTGGCAGCCTTAACGGTTCGGTCTTCCAGGGCGACCACGGCACGCTGCTGATCACCGGCTACAACCCGGCAACCGGCGTTGCTGCCTATCAGTACACGCTGACCAGCACGACGACGGACGTTCCGGCAGTCACCGAGACCGACAGCTTCTCGCTCACCGTCTCTGACGGCACCTCGTCGTCGGCCCCGGCGGCCATCGTCATCGACATCGTCGACGACGTGCCCAATGCGGTCAACGACACCAACAGCATCAGCGAGGACGCGCTTTCGCCGGTCAACGGCAATGTGCTGACCAACGACCTGCATGCCAACAACCAGCCGGGCGCCGACACGCCGACGAGCTTCGTCAGCTGGGATGGCTCGACGACGGGCGCGCACGGCACCTTCGTGGCCAATCCCGACGGCACCTACACCTATACGCTCAACAACGCCGATCCGGCGGTGCAGGCGCTGGACGCCGGCCAGACGCTGACCGAGACCTTCAACTACACGATGAAGGATGCCGACGGCGACACCGATACGGCAACGCTGACCATCACCATCAACGGCACCAACGACGTCCCACAGGTCGTCGTTGACCAGGGCAACCCGGCCGGCGCGCATGATCAGGTCTATGAAGCAGGTCTGGCGGCGGGTTCGGCGGCCGGCGACGGCAGCACGG
>NZ_RZQP01000502.1:0-865 GCF_003998165.1 Mesorhizobium sp. M7A.F.Ca.US.007.01.2.1
ATCGACAACAGCGGCACCGTGCAGGGCGGCACAGGTGGCGCCAGCGGCTATTCCGATCAACGCTACCTTGCCGGATCCGGAGGGGTCGGCATTGCCGGGGCTGGCCTCACCGTGACCAACAGCGGCACCATCGCCGGTGGATTCTCGATCGACGGCAACGGCCCCCAGGCTGATGCGATCCGGTTCAGCGGCGGCGTCAATACGCTGGAGCTGCGGGCCGGCTCGGCGATCAGCGGCACTGTGGAGGCCTTCAGCGCGGCCGACACGTTGAGGCTCGGCGGGAACGTCGACAGCAGCTTCGACGTCTCAGGCGTCGGACAGCAATACCAGGGTTTCGGCATCTACGAAAAGACCGGCAACGGCACATGGACCTTGACCGGCAGCACCAGCGCGGTGACGTCGTGGACCGTCGACCAGGGCACATTGAGGATCGGCGGCGACTGGTCGCTGGGCGATGTCTCGGGCGCCCTGACCTTGAACGGCGGCGCGCTGCAGGTGACCGGCAATCCGCTCAACTTCACGCTGGAGCGCCAGATAATCCTCGGCGCAAGCGGCGGCACGTTCGATGTCGGCGCCGGCAAGAACCTCATCCTCGACGGCGTCGTTTCGGGTGACGGGCAACTCGCCAAGACCAGCGCCGGCATGCTGACGCTGAACAGCGCCAACAGCTATTCGGGCGGCACGGCGGTGCGCGGCGGCGGCCTTGTCGTGACGGCGACAGGCGCGCTCGGCGACGGACTGGTCGCCATAAACTCCAACGGAAGCGGGGGATGGGCCAAGCTCTATTTCTCGGGCAACGACGCCGCCAATCCGGTCAGTGCCGAGGATGGTGACATTGCCGCCCATGGTGCCGATCCCGCCAAGG
>NZ_RZQP01000503.1:0-811 GCF_003998165.1 Mesorhizobium sp. M7A.F.Ca.US.007.01.2.1
GGCCTGTTGCGGCGTTGCGGCGGCGCTTGGTTACCGTGGCGGCCTGCAAGTGGTGAACGAGATCGCGCCCAAGGATCGTCGCGCCGAAGTGGTGTCCAGCTTCTTCATCTGCTGCTTTGTCGGCAACGCCTTGCCCGTCATCGGCATCGGCATCGTTTCGACCTATGCCAGTCCCGTCGCTGCCAGCCTGGCGTTCGCCGGCATGATCGTGGTGTTTGCGTTGGTGGCGCTGGCTTTTGGGCTGAAACAACAACGGCGTTGAGGGCCTGGAGCGGTCCAGCGGAACCGGGTTGGCTTCAGCCGTTCGGTGTTTCAGGCGAAAGATGCGCGCGTCCGCGCGGCACGCCAAGACCGGTGTCCGGCGGCTCGCCGGCGGCCGGCCTGTCCTCGATCATGTGCGTGGTGCGCCAGCGGCCGAAACGATAGTAGGCCGCCGCCAGTACAAGCGAGCTGATCGAACCCGCCGGGAAGCTCCACCACAACGCTTCCTCGCCGATCACGCCACGCATGAAATAGGCAAAGCCGGTGCGCACGACCAGCACCGAAATGACCAGGATGATCAGCGGCGGCATCACGGCACCCGTGGCTCGTACGGTGGCAAACAGCACGATGGTTATGCCGAACAGGATGAACGACCACGAGGCGACATTGTTGATGTGGACGGCGATGTCGATCGCCGCGCTGTCGCGGCTCAGGAACAGGCTCAGCACCGAACGGTCGAAAACCGACAGCACGGCAACCAGTGCGCCGGTCAGGACGAGGTTGAAGCCGACGCCTGAGGCGGCGATGCGGCCGATCCGGTCCCAGCGCC
>NZ_RZQP01000504.1:0-801 GCF_003998165.1 Mesorhizobium sp. M7A.F.Ca.US.007.01.2.1
AGCAAGCTCGCTGCCGGCCTCGCCGGGCATGGCGCCAAGGCCGAACCGGCATCGGCCGAGCCCGGAAGGACCACCTCGGCCAAAGGCGCAAGCGTGAAAACCGGCAAGGACGAATTGGAAGCAAAGGCGCACAAGGCCGACGCCGAACAGACGGCGTCGGATACCGCGCCGCTTCAGGACGACCTGCCGCTGCTGATCGCGTTTCATGACCTGCGGCATTTCTCGACAGCGGCCAAGGCAGCGGGGGGCAATGCGGCCACCGGCGAGAATCCGTCGGACCCGGCGCTCGGCGGACAGGCTGCACTGCCAAAGACCTACCGCTCAAAATCGTCGGGCGGACGCGAAGCACTCGAAACCGTGTCGAAGCCGGAGCAGGCGTCGACCGTCGACGGACCTTTGACGGCGCTTGACGGTCAGTCGCCGAGCGCTGCCTCCAGCGCGCCAAAACGCGACGTCACAGCGGCGGCCCGGAAGCTGTCGGACGCGCCGGCTGCCGATGTGCCCGGCGTGCCGTCGAAGCCCACCACGAATGCGATGAGGAGCATCGAGGATGTGCGGTCCTCGATGCGTCCCGAAGCGGGAAAACAGTCCCTGTCCGCCGCGCGCATCGACGTGGTGTCGGAACGGAGCTTCCCCGCGCCGCCGCAGGGTCCCATCAGCCAGGCGGCCCTCAATGTGATCAACGCCATAGCCGCCGACGCAGGGCCGCAAAAGGCGCTTTCAGCCTCACCCACGACCACCCATCTGGCCAGCTCTGTTGCCGTTCCGACACATGTGTTGAAGATCGAACTTCACCCTGCC
>NZ_RZQP01000505.1:0-783 GCF_003998165.1 Mesorhizobium sp. M7A.F.Ca.US.007.01.2.1
GGGCTAATGCGAGAGACCCTCCGAGAGGGTATTGGAGAGCTTAGCGAAAGGGCTGAACGATGACGATAGTCGAACTGGCTTTCGATTTGCTTGCGAAGAAGCTCGCCGCCCGCACCGGCATTTCCAGCGAAGAAGCTAGTGACCTCGTCGCCACTATGGGAGCTGATTGGTCGTCACTCGTGCGAGCAGCAAGGGTAATGAAAAAATACTCCGGTGTTGCCTGACCCGCTCGGCCTGGAAGGACTTCCTCCTCGCATGAGGGCACAAACGACCAGCTTGATGGGACGAATCGTCAGGCCATAACGGAGGCCGCGTGGCACGCGCATTTCCCAGAACGCACTCGATCACCTGCCAAGAAAACATGGCGGTGCGGGTCGCCCCAAACTCCCGAGACAACGCCCGACCACTGCCGAATGTTTCGTGGCCCGGCCCGACGGAGGTTCTCACTTCAGTGGCCTAACGATGCTTCTTGCGACTTGCGTCTTGACGCAAGATGCCGCTCTCTCAGTTCCTGTTTTCAATCGGAATGACGCTCCACGCCCGCATGAGGAACTGCCGTCATCAGACCAGGTCGTTGGTTTGTCGTTGCCGCCCAAACAGGACGGTCACCCCCAAGACCGATACGAATATTACCTGGTCAAGGTAGTTGCTATGTGGGCCCGCGCCACGGCGGTCAGCGTGGGCCCGTACGCTGCGCTGACCGGCGCTCACTATCGCCTGCGAGCCACGATCGTAGATCAGCGCTTGGCGTTGTCACTCTCCGAGTCGGCCCGCGCGAGGAAC
>NZ_RZQP01000506.1:0-777 GCF_003998165.1 Mesorhizobium sp. M7A.F.Ca.US.007.01.2.1
TGCGGCGCAGCACGGTGTCGACAGCCTCGAACATCTCCCGTCGACGCTGCGACGACACCGGGCTTTCGACGACCACGACCAGTTCCGGCTTGTTCGACGAGGCGCGCACCAGTCCCCAGGTGCCGTCGTCGGCGACAACGCGCGCACCGTTGACGGTGATGAGGTCGGCGATCTTCTGGCCCGCAAAAACCGTTCCATCCCGCTTCATGGCCTGAAAGTCGGCAACCACCCGCTCGACAACGCCATACTTCGCATCGTCCGCGCAGTGCGACGACATGGTCGGCGTGCCGAAGGTCAGCGGCAGCGCGCGGTAGAGATCGGCCATCGAACTGCCGGGGCTGCGGTCCAGCATCTGGCAGATGGCGATGGCGGTGACCAGCCCATCGTCATAACCCCGCCCGACTGGCGGGTTGAAGAAGAAATGGCCCGACTTTTCGAAACCGGCGACGGCGCCAAGCTCGGCGACGCGGCGCTTGATGTAGGAGTGGCCGGTCTTCCAGTAGTCAGTGACGGCGCTGTTGGCGCGCAGCACGCTGTCTGTGTTGAACAGGCCGGTCGACTTGACGTCTACGACGAAGGTCGAGCCCGGATGCTGGCTGGAGATATCGCGCGCCAGCATCACACCGACCTTGTCGGCAAAAATCTCATTGCCCTCATTGTCGACGACGCCGCAGCGGTCGCCGTCACCGTCGAAGCCAAGGCCGACATCGGCTCCAGTCTCAAGCACCTTGTCCCTGATGGCATGCAGCATCTGCATATCCTCGGGATTGGGATTGT
>NZ_RZQP01000507.1:0-777 GCF_003998165.1 Mesorhizobium sp. M7A.F.Ca.US.007.01.2.1
TGCGGCGCAGCACGGTGTCGACAGCCTCGAACATCTCCCGTCGACGCTGCGACGACACCGGGCTTTCGACGACCACGACCAGTTCCGGCTTGTTCGACGAGGCGCGCACCAGTCCCCAGGTGCCGTCCTCGGCGACAACGCGCACGCCGTTGACGGTGATGAGGTCGGCGATCTTCTGGCCCGCAAAAACCGTTCCATCCCGCTTCATGGCCTGAAAGTCGGCAACCACCCGCTCGACAACGCCATACTTCACATCGTCCGCGCAGTGCGGCGACATGGTCGGCGTGCCAAAGGTCAGCGGCAGCGCGCGGTAGAGATCGGCCATCGAGCTGCCGGAGCTGCGATCCAGCATCTGGCAGATGGCGATGGCGGTGACCAGCCCATCGTCATATCCGCGCCCGATCGGCGGATTGAAGAAGAAATGGCCCGACTTTTCGAAACCGGCGACGGCGCCAAGCTCGGCGACGCGGCGCTTGATGTAGGAGTGGCCGGTCTTCCAGTAGTCGGTGACGGCGCTGTTGGCGCGCAGCACGCTGTCCGTGTTGAACAGGCCGGTCGACTTGACGTCGACGACGAAGGTCGAGCCCGGATGCTGGTTGGAGATATCGCGCGCCAGCATCACACCGACCTTGTCGGCAAAAATCTCATTCCCCTCATTGTCGACGACGCCGCAGCGGTCGCCGTCACCGTCGAAGCCAAGGCCGACATCGGCTCCAGTCTCAAGCACCTTGTCCCTGATGGCATGCAGCATCTGCATATCCTCGGGATTGGGATTGT
>NZ_RZQP01000508.1:0-755 GCF_003998165.1 Mesorhizobium sp. M7A.F.Ca.US.007.01.2.1
ATGTTGACGAGGTAGGGCACGACATCGCCGTCGATCTCCTTCGGATTGACGAAATGCGTCATGCCGAACCGCTCGCCCCACTCCTTCTTGTCGTTGTTCAAATCGACGCCGATGATCATGTCGGCGCCGGCAAGTTTCAGGCCCTGGATGACATTGAGGCCGATGCCGCCGAGGCCGAAGACGACCGCGGTGGCGCCGATCTCGACCTTGGCGGTGTTGATCACGGCACCGATGCCGGTGGTGACGCCGCAGCCGATGTAGCAGATCTTGTCGAAGGGCGCGTCGGGGTTGACCTTGGCCAGTGCGATCTCGGGCAGCACGGTGAAGTTGGAGAAGGTCGAGCAGCCCATATAGTGAAAGATCTTGTCCTTGCCGATCGAGAAGCGCGATGAACCATCGGGCATGAGGCCCTGGCCCTGCGTGGCGCGGATCGCCGTGCAGAGGTTCGTCTTTCTCGACAGGCAGGACGGGCACTGGCGGCATTCGGGCGTATAGAGCGGGATGACGTGGTCGCCCTTCTTGAGCGAGGTGACACCCTTGCCGACATCGACGACGACGCCGGCACCCTCATGGCCGAGGATGGCCGGAAACAGACCTTCCGGATCGGCGCCCGACAGTGTGAATTCGTCGGTGTGGCAAATGCCTGTCGCCTTGATCTCGACCAGCACTTCGCCCTCGCGCGGGCCCTCGAGGTCGACCTCCATGATCTCCAGCGGCTTTCCGGCGGCAACAGCGACAGCGGCGCGGGTTTTCAT
>NZ_RZQP01000509.1:0-744 GCF_003998165.1 Mesorhizobium sp. M7A.F.Ca.US.007.01.2.1
CAATACCAGCGCTGGTGGACCGTAAGCAGTCAGGCGGTCAAGGATTGCCATCGATGCGAGAACGCATACCTCCGTTTGTCGCGCACGGCGCCCGAGCCTATGGCTCCCTCATCGCTTCTTGGCCTAGGGGGAGTATGGCGCCGAGAATATACTTGAGCACGGTACGGCGGCCGACCTTGACGTCAGCGGTTACCGGCATGCCAGGGACGATCGTGAAACTTGCGGGCACGCCATGGAGGGCGACCTCGTCGATGGAAATCTGCGTGCGGTAAAACAGGTCAGCGTCCGGGGGCAGCATGGCCAACGAGCTGTTCGGGTCGCGCGCCTGTTCCCGGGCCGAGAAGGAATCCGGGCTCACCGTGCGCACAGTGCCATGCGCGAGGCCATATTGCGAATATGGAAAGGTGTCGAACTTGATGGCCACGGGGTCACCGACGTGGACGAACCCACTGCTACGGCCGACAATGTTCGTTTCGATTTCAAGCACCGCGTCGTCCGGCACCAGGGTCATCAGCCGGTCACCCGATTGCAGGATCGACCCGACGGAAACCTTCGCCACTGACTGAACGATGGCGTTTGCATCGCTTTTCAGCTCGACCAACTGCTTACGCAGCTTTGCCTTGTTGAGAAGCTCACGGGCATCGGACATACGCGAGCCCGCCTCCGACAGGCCTTGCGAGACTTCCGCGCGCCAGCTCTGGATGTAGCCATCGCGGTCGGCGGCCACCGTCGCCTGTTGTCGCT
>NZ_RZQP01000050.1:0-34210 GCF_003998165.1 Mesorhizobium sp. M7A.F.Ca.US.007.01.2.1
CATCGGTGTCAAGGGCACCATCATCACCACGGCCTGGGACGGCATCATTGCCGGCCTGCTCGCCAACAAATACGACACCGTCGTTGGCTCGATGACGATCACGCCTGAGCGTGAAAAGGTGGTCGATTTCGTCGGGCCTTACTACCACGCCGGCCGCGCCGTTTTCGTCAGCGAGCAGTCGAAAGTGCAGAGCCTCGACGAGCTCAAGGGCAAGACCATTGGCGTGACGCTGGGCGAGACGCATGAGAAATGGGCGCGCGAAAAGGGCGGCTGGGATATCCGTACCTACAAGGGCCTGCCGGAACTGCTGCTGGAACTGAGGGCCGGCCGCGTCGACGCGATAGTCGTCGACAACATTCCGGTCATGGTTGCCGTCAAGGAGACGGGCGAGAAGGTCCGCAAGCTCAACACGCCCGATATCGAAGGCGGCGCTGTTGCCATCGGCATCGGCATCCGCAAGGACAATCCGGAGCTCAAGGCTGCGATGCAGAAGGCGCTGGACGACATGCTGGCGGACGGCAGCTACGAAAAGATCTCGATGAAGTGGGTCGGCAGCGACATCCGCTGATCTCTCCTGGCTTCAGGCGACCAAAGCCGCCTGAAGCCGAGCGTTACTCCTGCTGGACCCTTTCATGGATTTCTCCTTGATGCAGCGCGTCTTCCCGTTCTTCGTGGAGGCCGCCTTAGTGACGATCGAGATCACGGTGTTGGCCCTGATCCTGGGCCTCGCGGCTGCTTCATTGGCCGCGGCCGCCAAGATGTCGAAATCGGCAATCCTGCGGACCATCGGCACGCTCTATGTCAGCCTGTTTCGCGGCACTCCGTGCCTGATCCAGCTCTTCGTGCTCTATTTCGGCGGCCCGCAGATCGGCATCAATCTGGAGCCGTTCGCCGCTGGCGTTATCGGCCTCGGTCTCAACATCGGCGCCTATATGGCGGAATCGATCCGTGGTGCGCTGGTCGCGGTCGACAGGGGCCAGACGGAGGCCGCCCGCACAATAGGCTTCAGCCGTTTCCAGACCTTGCGCAAGGTCGTGCTGCCGCAGGCCGCACGGCTGATGATCCGGCCGCTCGGGGTCAATACGGTTGCTTTGTTGAAGGGATCAGCACTTGTGTCGACCATTTCAGTCGTCGAACTGACCTACACCGCCCAGCGCTTCATCGGCTCCACCTACAAGCCGTTCGAGATATTCGGCGTTGCAGCCCTGCTCTACATGATCATGGTCTACGCGGTTGCGCGGGTCGTCGACCTGCTCGACAAACGCTTCGCCATCGTCTGACCGGAGAGCACGATGCAAGGTTTGGATTTCACCGTCGTCGCGCCCTACTGGGACCTTCTGTTGATTGGTGCCTGTTGGACGGGGGTGCTGACGGTCTCGGCGGGCGCGCTCAGCTTCGTCGGCGGCATCCTGTTCGCGGTCATCGTGCTCTACGCTCCGAAGATCGTCGCCTATCCCGTGCGCGCCCTCATGTGGGTGTTCATGGGTACGCCGCTGCTGTTGCAGCTGTTCCTGATCTATTTTGGCCTGGTGCAGATCGGCATCGACATTCCTGCCCTTGCCGCCGGCATTGTTGGGCTCGGCCTGCACTTTGCCGTCTACAATGCCGACATCATCCGCGCCGGCATCGTGGCCGTCGATGTCGGCCAGACGGAGGGTGCGCGCAGCATCGGCTTCGGCAAGTGGCAGACGCTGCGCCATGTCGTGATACCGCAAGCCATCCGCAACACGGCACCACCGATCGGCGGCAATCTGATCGCGCTGTTGAAGGAATCCTCGATCGTCTCGGTCATCGGCATCGCCGAGTTGGTCCATTCGGCCCAGCTGGCGATCAGCGAAACGTTCCGCCCGTTCGAGTTCTACATCACCGCAGCGGCGCTTTATTACATTCTCAATCTTGTGCTCGAGGCGGCTTTGCGTCGGTTTGAAAGACATGTGGAGGTTTCCCGATGAGCACGCAGCGGCCAATGGTCGAGGTTCGCGGCGCGCGCAAATCGTTTGGCGCCGTCGAGGTTCTCAAAGGCATAGGCCTGTCGGTCGATCGCGGGCAGATCGTCGCCATCATCGGCCCGAGTGGCTCCGGCAAGAGCACGCTGCTGCGCTCCATCAACCATTTGGAATCCCTGGACTCCGGTGAAGTCTGGCTCGACGGCGTGCAGGTCAACCAGAAGCTGCACGGCCATGCCTTCGAGCGGCACATCAACAAGGTGCGCCAGCAGATGGGCATGGTGTTTCAGCACTTCAATCTGTTCCCGCATCTGACCGTGATCGAGAACATTTGCATGGGACCGATCATCCTCAAAGGCATGACCAAAAGTGACGCGCATGCGCTGGCGCATAGCCTTTTGTCCAAGGTCGGGCTCGCCGACAAGATCGACGCCTACCCCTCGCGGCTTTCGGGCGGCCAGAAGCAGCGTGTGGCCATTGCCCGTGCGCTGGCGATGCAGCCCAAGGTGATGCTGTTCGACGAAGCCACCTCGGCGCTCGATCCGGAACTGGTCGACGAGGTCAACGCGGTGATGAAACAGCTTGCCGCCGAACACATGACCATGCTCATCGTAACGCATGAGATGCGCTTTGCCGGCGAAGTGGCCGACAGGGTGCTGTTCATGGATGGCGGCGTGATCGTCGAGGAAGGCCCGCCCGGCGACATGTTCCGCGCGCCGCAGAAGGACCGCACGCGCAGCTTCCTCAAGAAATATCTTTCCGCCTGAGGATGACCATGACCAGCCCAAACACGGAATTCCCCGATTTCGGACTGACGCCGGAGCAGCGCCGCCACGCGGTGCGCGGCCACTATTACGAGTGGCCAGGCATGGATGGCGAGCGCGGCGAGATCTGGTGCTACAGCGACCGGTTTTCCTATCGCGCCGGCGAAACGGTGGCTTTGCATGTCAGTTCGACAGCTGCGACGTTCGGCATCACAATCACCCGAGATGGCGGCAGCGAAAACAAAGTATTCGAGAAATCGGGCATCGCGGCACGCTGGCAGGACACACCCGACCAGTGTTCGGCTGAAGGCTGCGGTTGGGACCCATCCTTCGAATTTCGCGTCGGAGCGGGCTGGCCGTCCGGCGCCTATCGGGTCACGCTGACCGCCGACGGGCTCGACGGCAAGCCGATCCAATGCCACCATATTTTCATCGTCTGCCCGCAGCCGGGCCGCAAACCTGGCCGCGTGCTCCAGGTGGCGGCGACAGGCACATGGCTGGCCTACAACACTTGGGGCGGCTCCAACCACTATCAGGGCATCACCGGGCCGGATCGCAACCAGTATTCGCCCATCGTCTCGACGCAGCGCCCCTGGTGCCGTGGCTTCGTCGTGCTGCCCAAGGATGCGCCGCGTGTGCCGCTGGAGGTCGCTGTGCCGCCGAAGACCGTGCCGCGCTATCCGCACATGGAGTGGGCGCTCGCCACCGGCCATTCGAAGAAATACGCTTCGTCCGGCTGGGCCAGCTACGACAGCCATTTTTTCCGCTTCGCCGAGCGGGCCGGCTATCAAGTCGATCTCGCCAGCCAGCATGATCTGCATTTTTCGCCGGAAATTCTCGACGGCTATGACTGCGCCGTGTTCGTCGGCCATGACGAATACTGGACCTGGGAAATGCGCGATGCCGTCGACGCCTATGTCGAGCGCGGTGGCCATGCAGCGCGCTTTGCCGGCAATTTCATGTGGCAGACGCGGTTCGAAGACGAGGGCCGCCGGCAGGTCTGCTACAAATATCGCTCGCGTGCCGAAGATCCGGCCTATCTCCCAGACGGCGACGTCACCCGTGCCACCAATTCCTGGGAGGCGCCGGAAATCGGCCGGCCGGGTTCGGCGACCTTCGGGCTCAACGCGACGCGCGGTGTCTATGCCGGCTGGGGCGGCTGTGCACCGCGCGGCGTGCGTGGTTTCCCGGTCTACCGGCCCGAGCATTGGGCCTTCGCCGGCACCGGCATCTACTATGGCGACCTGCTGGGCGCCGACAGCCATGTCTATGGCTATGAGGTCGACGGGCTCGACTTCGAGGTACGCGGCGGCCTGCCCTACCCGACTGCGACCAGCGGCGCGCCAGATGGCCTGCAGGTTCTCGCCGTCGGCATGGCATCCCAGGTCGAGGAAAGCGCCGATATCCCGATCGAGGACCAGTTCCTCACCGACGAAGACGGCCGCTTCACCGCCGAAACGTTGTTTGGCGAGGCGAGCGACGCCAATCTGGAAAAGGTCAAACGCGGCAACGGCATGATCGTCAATTTCCCGCGCGGCAAGGGCGAGGTGTTCCATGCCGGAAGCTGCGAATGGGTCGCCGGCCTGCTAAGACAGGACCCGATGGTCGAACGCGTCACGAAAAATGTCCTCGATCGTTACCTCGGAAAGTCCTGACATGTCGAAAGTCCAATCCGCCGTTCAAGAAACCGAAGCCCGGCGAGACTCGCATCTGTTCTATATGTCCAGCCTGCGCCGGCCGCTGATCGACCGCGCCGAAGGCATCTACATGTGGACGCAGGACGGCC
The DNA here is from genome assembly GCF_003998165.1 of Mesorhizobium sp. M7A.F.Ca.US.007.01.2.1. Classification (NCBI taxonomy): domain Bacteria; kingdom Pseudomonadati; phylum Pseudomonadota; class Alphaproteobacteria; order Hyphomicrobiales; family Phyllobacteriaceae; genus Mesorhizobium; species Mesorhizobium sp. M7A.F.Ca.US.007.01.2.1. The sequence goes on from NZ_RZQP01000050.1 coordinate 4,497, forward strand.
GCCGCTTCATCGATGGCTCGAGCGGCCCGATGGTGGCCAATATCGGCCATTCCAATCGCAATGTGCTCGACGCCATGAAGCGGCAGATGGACCGCGCCACCTTCGCCTATCGGCTGCATTTCGAGAACGAGCCGGCGGAGGAGTTGGCGCGGGAGTTGGCCGGCAAGCTGCCGGAGGGCATGGACCGCATCTTCTTCGTCTCCGGTGGCTCGGAGGCGACGGAATCCTGCATCAAGCTGGCGCGGCAATGGGCGGTCGCCACCGGCCAGGCCGGCCGCTGGAAGGTGATCACGCGTTTCCCCTCCTATCATGGCGGCACGCTGGGTTCGCTCTCGATCACCGGCGACGATGCGCTGGCCGAAACGTTCGAGCCGATGATGCGGGTGATGCCAACCGTGCCGGCGCCGAATGCCTGGCGCGACCGCGACAATCTCTCGATTGAGCAGCGCGGCATCCGCTATGCCGACATGCTGGAGGAGAAGATTCTTGCGGAAGGCCCGGACAGCGTGGTTGCCTTCATCATGGAGCCGATCGGCGGCGCTGCGACCTCAGCCCTGGTTGCGCCCGACAGCTACTATCCGCGCATCCGCGAGATCTGCGACCGCTACGGCATCCTGCTCATCCATGACGAAGTGATGAGCGGTGCCGGCCGCACCGGCAAATTCCTCGGCGGCGATCACTGGAACTGCAAGCCCGACATCGTCGCCCTGTCGAAGGGGCTGGGCTCCGGATATGCGCCGCTTGGCGCACTCGCCGCACCGATGCGGCTGGTGCAGCCGTTGCTCGCCTCCGGCGGCTTCCAGCACGGCCACACCTATGCCGGCAATCCGCTGGCCTGTGCCGCCGGCCTGGCTGTGCTCGGCGAAATGGACCGGCTCGACCTGATCGCCAATGCGGCAGCCATGGGCGACGTGCTGATGGACGGGCTTAAAGGCCTGGCGAAGCGGTTTCCGTTCCTTGCCGACGTGCGTGGCAAGGGCCTGCTCACCGGCGCCCAGATGGTCGCCGATCCCGAGACCCTAAAACCGATCGACCAGAACAAGAAAGCCACGCAGCGGCTGCTCGACCTCGCCTATGAACGCGGGCTGATCATCTATGGCCGCAGGGTCAAGGGCGGCGTCGACGGCGACAATTTCATGGTCGCGCCACCGATGATCGTCACGGCCGAGCAGGTCGGCGAGATCATCTCCATCATCGGTGACTCGCTGGAGGTTCTGGCCGCCGAGCTCGACCTGCCGGTCGGAGGCCAGGGGTAAGAAATGGCACCGCGAAAAGTCATCATCACCTGCGCCGTCACCGGCTCGGTGCACACGCCGTCCATGTCGCCCTATCTGCCGGTGACGCCGGACCAGATCGCCGCAGACGCGATCGCGGCGGCGGAAGCCGGCGCCTCGATCCTGCATCTGCACGCCCGCGACCCCAGAGATGGCCGCCCGACCGCCGATCCGGACGTCTACATGCAGTTCCTGCCGCGCATCAAGCAGGTGACCGATGCAGTGATCAACATCACCACCGGCGGCTCGTCGCTGATGACGCTGGACCAGCGGGTGGCAGCCCCTTTGCGGGCCGAACCCGAAATGTGCTCGCTCAACATGGGTTCGATGAATTTCGCGCTGTTCCCGATGCTCGACAAGCCGAGGGAATGGCAGCACGAATGGGAACCCAAGCTGCTGGAAGCCACCCGCGACACGATCTTCAAGAACACCTTCGCCGACATGGAGAGTGTGCTTGAGAGGTTGGGTAAGGGCTGCGGCACGCGCTTCGAATTCGAATGCTATGATGTCGGCCATCTCTATTCGCTGGCGCATTTTCGCGATCGGGGGTTGGTGTCGGGACCGCTGTTCATCCAATTCGTCCTTGGCATATTGGGCGGCATCGGCGCCGACCCGGACAATCTCGTCCACATGAAGCGGATCGCCGACAAATTGTTCGGCGACAGCTACCAGTTCTCGGTGCTCGCCGCCGGCCGCCAGCAGATGCCGCTGATCTCAATTGCAGCAGCCATGGGCGGCAATGTCCGTGTCGGGCTGGAGGACAGTCTCTATGACGGCCGCCAGCTGGCGAAATCCAATGCCGATCAGGTGCGCCGTATCCGTGGCATTCTCGACGGGCTGTCGCTGGAGGTTGCAACGCCCACCGAAGCGCGCGACATGCTGGCGCTCAAGGGCGGCGACCGGGTGGCGTTTTGAGATGCTGATCTGAGATGAACCTGCAATGATTGCCTCGCCCAAAATCCGCCTCCGCCCCGGCCGAGTGGAAGACGTCGAAACCATCCACGCCGCGATCCTGAAACTCGGCACGCATATCGGTGCGCCGGAGGAGATCATTTCGACAGCAGATGATTTGCGCACCTACGGCTTTGGTGAAAAGCCCGCTTTCTCCACCCTGATCGCCGAAGTGGGCGGCGAGTTTGCCGGTCTTTGCCTGCATTTCCCGATCTTTTCGACCTGGATGGGGCGGCCCGGCGTCTATGTGCAGGACCTCTATGTCGAGGATCGTTTTCGCGGCCGCAAGATCGGCGAGCGGCTGCTGCGGCGTGTTGCGGCGCAGTGCCGGAAGGAAGGCGGCGTCTATCTCCGGCTGTCCGTCGACACCGACAATGAAGGGGCCAAGGCCTTCTACGAGAGGCTGGGCATCGCCTGGTCGAGCTACGAACAGACCCAAAAAATCATCGGCGAGGCCTTCTTTGCTTTCGCCGACGCGCCGGAAAACGGGGATCAGGAATGAAAGCCTTCTATGCCGAGGAACAGAAGCGCCACGACCCCAGGGCCTTTCTTTCGAGCGGCGCGGCACAGCCCAATCCGGAAAAGCCGGAGCGCATCGAGAGATTGTTGGTCGGCGCACTATCTGCGGGTTGCACGATCGAGCGACCTCGGGATCATGGGCTCGGCCCGGCCGCGGCGGTGCACACGCCGGAATATCTGGATTTCCTCGAGCATATCTACGCGCGCTGGCAGCGCATCGAGGGCGCTTCGGCCGAAGTGATCCCGAACATCCATCCGATTGCGCGCAATGGCTCCTATCCGGCCTCGGCGGTCGGCCAGGCCGGCTATCACATGGCCGACACCGCCTGCCCGATCTCGGGCGAGACATGGCAGAGCGCGCTATGGAGCGCCTGGAGCGCGGTCGATGCGGCCGAGGCGGTGATATCAGGCGCACCGGCCGCCTACGCGCTGTGCCGCCCTCCCGGCCACCATGCCTTTGCCGATGTCGCCGGCGGCTTCTGTTTCATCAACAATTCGGCCGTCGCGGCGCAGGTTCTGCGCAAACAGGCCGCACGGGTGGCGATCCTCGATGTCGACCTGCATCACGGCAACGGCACGCAAGGCATCTTCTATGCACGGCCGGATGTGCTGACCGTCTCGCTGCACGCCGATCCGGTGCGCTTCTATCCGTTCTTCTGGGGTCATGCCGACGAGCGCGGCGAAGGGCCCGGCCTCGGCTATAATTTCAACCTGCCGCTGCCGCGCAAATCCGCGGACGCGGCGTTTCTCGAAGCGCTCGAGGCGGCCTTCCAGCGCATCCGTGCCTTTTCGCCGGACGCGCTGGTCGTGGCGCTCGGCCTCGACGCGTTCGAGGGCGATCCGTTCGGCGGACTTTCGGTGACGACGCCTGGCTTCTCGCGCATCGGCGAGGCTATCGCAAAGCTCGACCTGCCGACGGTCATCGTCCAGGAGGGCGGCTACCTCTGCGACAAACTCGGCGACAATCTCACCGCGTTCCTCACCGGCTTCGGCGGCAAGATGCGGTGAGTGCTCAAGCCAGCGTTAGGAGCGCTGCTGCCTGAGCATGGCGATGACCCGATGCACACTTTCCAGCGTTTCGTCGATTTCGGCTGCCGTGTTGTAGTGAGCAATGCCGATGCGCACGACGCCATGCTCGGCTGGAATGCCGAGCTGGTGGACGATCTCCCAGGCGTAGTTGTGACCGGACCACAGGAAGATGTTTTCGGCGTTCATCAGCCGTACGATCGTTTCGGGCACGATGCCATCGACGGTGAAGGAAACCGTCGGCACGCGATCGCCGAGCCGCTTCGGATCGGTGATGCCGTGGATGGTCAGGCCCTCGATATCGGACAGGCCGTCGATCAACTGTTGCGCCATCGGGTTTTCATAGGCGATCGAAACCGCAAACGCCTTGGCGATCTTGTGTCTTCTTGAACCGCCTTCGCCCGCCGCCGCGCCAAGGTCGGCAAAGTAGTCGACCGCGGCGGTGAGGCCGGCCATCAGCTCGATCTGCGGCGTGCCGAGTTCGAACCGCTCCGGCAGGCCATTCGACGAACAGCGGCATTTGTAGGGCTGCAAGTCATCGATGACATCACGGCGGCCCCACAATATGCCCATATGCGGGCCGAAGAATTTGTAGGCCGAGCAGATCAGGAAATCGCAGCCGAGCTCCTGCACGTCGATCAGCCCGTGCGGCGCGAATTGGACGGCATCGACATAGACCAGCGCACCGGCATTCCTGGCTATCGCAGTCAGCGCCTTCACCCGGTTGATCGAACCGGTCAAATTGCTGGCGTAGTTCAACGCGACCAGCCGTGTCTTCTCCGAAAGCAAGCCAGCCAGCGTCGCCTCCTCGACCTGCCAGCTGGTTTCGTCGAACGGCAGCCAGCGCACGACGAGGCCGTGATCCTCGGCCAGTTGCAGCCAGGGCGAGACGTTGCCCTCATGGTCCATGCGGGTGAGAATGATCTCGTCACCGGGCTGCATCGTGCGGCCGAGCGTGCGCGAGATGTGGTAGGTCAGCGTCGTCATGTTGGCGCCGATGATGATTTCCTCAGGGCTTGCGGCGCCGAGGAAATCGGCCATGGCCTCATGTGCCTCATCGACGACGGCCTGCGCGGCAATCGTCGTTTCGAAGTAGCCGCCAAGGTTCGCATTGGTGGTCAAGAGACAGCGCGATACCGCATCCGCCACTGCCTGTGGCACCTGCGTGCCGGCAGGGTTGTCGAGATAGATGCGGCGGCGGCCCTTGTCGGCCAGAGAGAGAGCGGGAAATTTTCCCCGGATAGCCTCGATCGGAAAATTCATTGCCGCCCTTCTCCCATTGTAATCATTGGATATTCGGCCAGCGATCCCCGTTCAAGGACAGGGATTGCCGACCCGCTGGTGGATCGCATCCACCGCCTTCTGCATTTCATCGGTCCAGACGACGTCGACGGAAGACAGCGCCATATCGAGCTGCGCAACGGTCGTCGCGCCGACGATGTTCGAGGTCACGAACGGCCGGCTCGAGACATAGGCGTTGGCAAACAGTGCCGGCTCCAGGCCAAAGGAGCGCGCCAGCTCGTTGTACTCAAGTTGCGCTTCGGCGGCACCTGGCGTCTCGTAGCGCTGGCCGCGGTTGAACAGCTGCGTGCGCGAGCCCTGAGGCCGCGCCCCGTGGTCGTACTTGCCGGTGAGATAGCCCTGCGCCAGCGGCGAATAGGGCAGCAGCGACACCTGCTCGCGCTCGCAGACCTCGGCGAGATTCACCTCGAAGGTGCGGTTGACGAGATTGTAGGCGTTCTGGATCGACGCGACGCGCGGGCCGATACCCTGGTCGGCTTCGGCAAGGAACCGCATCACGCCCCAGGAACTCTCGTTCGACAGGCCGAAATGCCGGATCTTTCCTGCCTTCACCAATTCGTCAAACACGGCAAGCGTCTCGGCGATCGGCGTTTCGCCGGCCGGTGCGCCGACGGAATCGGCGCGTGGCGACACGGCGCCGACGCGCGTCGGGTTGGCGCCCCAGGGGATATCCCGCTCCGGCCAGTGGATCTGATAGAGGTCGATGTAGTCGGTGCCGAGCTTGGCTAGCGACTTGTCGATGGCGTCAAAGATATCGGCGCGCACCAGTTGCGACGGCCTGTCGCCGCGAAACCAGCTGTTGGCCGTGCGGCCGACGACCTTCGAGGCCAAGATCACCTTGTCGCGGTTGCCCTTGGCCTTCATCCAGCTGCCGATGATCTTTTCGGTCCGCCCCTGCGTCTCCGCCTTGGGCGGGATCGGATAGAGCTCGGCAGTGTCGATGAAATTGACGCCGCGCGAGAAAGCCAGGTCCATCTGGGCGTGGCCTTCGGCCTCGGTGTTCTGCTGGCCCCAGGTCATGGAGCCCAGGCAGATCTGGGTAACAAGAAGATCAGTCCGACCGAGACGGCGTTTGTGCATGGAATTCGGCTCCGGAGGAAGGCTGGCGCGACTGCGCGGAGGAGCCGCATCTATAGGCAAAGCAGAGCCGCTCTCCAAGCCTCGCCAGGCCGACTTTTGCGTGAACCAGCCGGGTTAGCGGCGAGCACCGGCCAGTGCACGACGCTTGGCCTCGTCGATCAGCATGTTGGCCACTTGCATGCGGATCATGGCGCGCTGGCGCAAATGTGGGGCGACGCGGTCGGGATGGTTGGCAAAGGCAAAGCTGCGGCGCATACGGCCGAAATCGGCGACCTGCTTGGGCTGATTGAGGCCGAGTTCGACGGCGATGGCTTCGGGATCGATCGGCGGCAGTTTTTCCTCGGGCTTTGGCTCTTCGCCGGCGAGAACCAGCTTGGCATGATCGAGCAAAGCGGCGAATTCGGTCGCCAGATCCGCTCCCGCCTCGCGATATTCGGCAGCGGAAACCTTGATGCGGCCGGAATGGAGTTCATCGGCCACCGAAAGATAGTCGAACGGGATGGATGGACGAGCGCCGGCCGCTTCGCCCTCGCCATTCTTGTCGGGGGCGATGAAGAGGTCGTCGAGCAACGAAGCGAAATCCCGCTTGGCGCCAGTAGCGATGTCAGCCTCCCCCTCGCCCGACCATTCGGGTATCGAAGCATAGAACCGGCTCGTTAAAAATGCATGGCACCGATCTCAATGAATTTAGCCGTCGCCTCGTGGCAGCCATGCAGCCAGCATTCGAGGCTACGATGCGCGTCAGCAAAAGTTTCACCCGGTTGCGGAAAATGGCGAAAAAAATCGCCAAGACATGGCAGGTATGCAAATGCTGCACTGCACAATTGTCACGATTCACCTATATTGGCAGCCGTGGAGGACCAATTTGGGGCTTGAATCATGGGTTTCTTCACTGAAATGTTCGCCCGGCCTCGGCCACAGGAACATCTGAGATACCGCTCGGCGCTCGCGCTGCTTCATTCGATGAGCAATGCCGACCGCGCCGACATAGGGATCAAGCCGGCCGACTTCCCCCGCATCGCCCGCGAAATGTCCATTCGCTAGCTGCATCCGGTGTTCAGGATGTCCCGGATCGGTCCGGGACACCTCCAAAAAATTCAATTCCTTAGCGCGATCCCAGGAACGTCGCCTTGCCCAACGGTACGCCATTGTGGCGAAGGATGTCGTAAGCCGTGGTGAGATGGAAATAGAAGTTGGGCATGGCCACATGCAGCAGATACTGCAGGCCGGGCATCGAGCTTTCGCGTCCACCAAGCTTCAGCTCGATGATCTTGTCATCGGAGCCGTCGAATTCGGCAGCCGAAAATGTCGCGAGAAGGTCGAGCGTCTTCGTGATGCGAGCCTGGACATCGGCAAAACTCGCCTCATTGTCCTCGTATTTCGGCACTTCGCGGCCGGCGAGCCGTGACGGCGCGCCCTTGGCATGATCGGTGGCGATCTGCACCTGCCTGGTCAAGGCGAACATGTCCGGCGCCAGCCGCGCCGTCAAAAAAACCTGCGGCTCTATCTTGCGGTCCAGCGCATTCTGTTCGGCGGTCGCAAGAACATTGGAAAGCGCTTTCAGCCTGGCCGAAAACACCGGCACGGATGCCTCATACATCGATATCGTCACGTCAAATCTCCTGCCCGGCCCAGCGCCGGCGGACGCGACGTAGCGCCTTCGTGCAGGATTTTTCAAGGCCGCCGACGCCGCGTCACCACGTTGCCGCAATCGCCGTCGTAGAATCCTCTTATCGAGCGGAGGTTCCCGATGAGATGCGCCCTTTTCGCAGCGACTGCCTTTCTCTCCCTTGCCCCGATCGGTCAAACGACCTTGGCAGCCGAAGATGCCCCCGAAGCGCCCTATGTCGACGACCGGTCGAGCGCCGATGCTGTTGTTCGTTCGCTCTACAGCGCCATCACCCGGCACGAATTCGCCCGCGCCTGGGGGTATTTCGGCGATACAAAGCCGGCAAAGGATTTCGACAGTTTCGTCAAGGGCTATGACGGCACCGACAAGGTCGAGGTCTTGACCGGGGCGGTTTCCGACGAAGGTGCGGCCGGCAGCATTTTCTACAACGTGCCCGTCGCCATCCGCGCCACCGACAAGAGCGGCGGCGAAAAGGTTTTTGCCGGCTGCTACACGCTGCGCCAGGTGAATGCCCAGATCCAGGCGGAGCCACCCTTCGATCCGATCCACATCGAGAATGGGGCACTGAAACCCTCCACCGCCGATTTCGAGGAGGCGCTGCCGCCAAGCTGCGGCGACGGGCCGCCGCCACCGAAGAAGGACACTGCGCTGGAGCAGGCAAAGAAGGCGTTTCTGGCAACCTATGGCGGCCAGTGCGACAAACAGTTCCTGGCCGACGAGCCAACGGTCTTTTCAATCAAATACAAGGACAAGGATGCGCAGCCCGGCGACCCCGACAAGGAGACGCGGCTGTTTCATTTTTCCTGCTCGGCCGCCGCCTACAATGAAAGCTCGGTCTATTATATGACCGACGAGATATCGGCCGTGCAGCAATTGCAATTCGCCGAACCCAAGATGGACATCCGCTACGAGAACAATGACAGCAACGGCAAATTGCTGGGCATGAGCATCGTCGGTTTCCAGACGTCCGGCTGGGCGGTCAATTCCGACTACGACGAGGCCACCCAGACGATCACCACGTTCAACAAGTGGCGCGGGGTCGGCGATGCTTCCGACGCCGGCACGTATCTGTTCCGCAACGGCAATTTCTCGCTGGTCCAGTACGACGTCGATGCATCCTATGACGGCGAGCAAAATCCCGAGACTGTCGTCGACTACAACACTGCGCCTTGAGCATCACACGAGCTTGTAGGCTGTGTCGATCAGGGCGCCTTCGACAGCATCCAGTTGAGCGTGCCGCGCCAGTCGGTCATGCGGATCGGGGTGCCATGGGTACCGGTCTCGAAACGAACGAAACGGGTCGGGTAAGTCTTCGATTTGGCCAGGATCGAGCGAAAGAATGCCTCCTGATTTGCCACTGGGAAGACCACGTCGTGACTGCCCTGGCCGAAAAAGACCGGCACACGGCGCTTGAATGCTGGGCTGGTGAAAAAGCTCTCATCCCAGAGCGAGCCGAGCAGCAGCAGGCCGTTGATGCGGCCGCCCATGTCCTTGCGCGCGGCAAGCTTCCAGCACAGCGCGCCGCCCATCGAGCCGCAGGCGACGAAGATCTTCGCGCCTGGCGACCGTTCGGCATAATGACCGATCAGCGCCGCCACCTGCGCCGCTCCCTTGTCGCCGAAATCGGTAAAATCCGGACTGAGATAGAGGCCGCCATTGCCGGCCATCAGGTTCTTGAGCCGGTTGAAATTGCCGCCGAAGGTGAAGTCGTCGACACCTTGCTTGCGGCTGCCGCCCTGCCCGTGCAGGTAAAGCACGATGATGCCGGCGCCCTCGGTCTTGCCGACGGCGACATGCCTGATATCGCCGGCGTCGGTTTTCAGCAACAGATCCTGCTGCACCTTGCGCACGCTGGCGTCGGTATATTGGGCGTTCACCCGCCGCTCGGGCACCTGGTCACGCTGGTTGATGTCGCGCATCTCGCGGTAGTCGATGACCGTGTAGGCGCCGTTGCTGTCGGACGACAGCGTGGGCGGATAGGCGAAGAGATCGTCCTTGAAGGGTTTTAGGGACAGCGTCTGACTTTGCGCGGCCGAAGACAGCAACGCGGTCGTGACTGCAAAGGCACAGAAAATTTGGCGGCGAAAAGACATACCCAAGGCATGCGTAATTCGGCTTGGGTTTGTCAATCCTGCAGCACGCCGCCGGCGCCTTCCAGCGCCTCGCGCGTGTCGACATCGACAGACGCCGCCGCGCCGATCTCGACATCGATGACATCGAGCCCTTCGGTCTCGACCAGATGGCGTGCACCGGTGTCGCCCTCCAGATGGGCGATCGCCGGAAACAGCGAACGCGGCAACAGCACCGGATTGCCGCGCTTGCCGTCATGCGAAGCGCGGACCACCGCATTGCCGCCGCCCTTGCGGAACGCATCGATCAATCTGTCGAGATCGTGGGACGTGATATCGGGCATGTCGCCGAGCACGATCATCACACCGGCGGAGTCCTCCGGCAGATAGGCAATGCCGGCCTTCAGCGACGTGGACAAGCCGTCGGTAAAATCAGGATTGTGCGCGAAGGTCACGTCGAGGCCCGCCAGCGCAGCGCGCACCCGCTCGCGCTGGTGGCCGGTGACAACGACAGTTCTGGACGCCTTCGAGCCAAGCGCCCGCTCGGCGGTGCGGCGCACCAGCGGCTTGCCGTCGAACAGCGCCAGCAGCTTGTTCGGCCCGCCCATGCGGCTCGACCGGCCGGCCGCCAGCAGCACGATGCCGACCTTCAGTTGAGATTTGGCCGGCAGCGGTTCGCGCGGCTGCGGCCGTGTGGGGATTTCCATCAACAGCCCGCCGACCCCCATGCCGGCAATATCCCTGGCGGTCACGTCGAGACCGGCGATCAATCGGTCCAGCACCCAATCGAACCCGTTCTCCTTGGGGCTGCGGGCGCAGCCGGGCGCGCCGATGACGTGCTTGCCGCCGAGCGTACCGAGCACCAGCAGATTGCCGGGATCGACCGGCATACCGGCGCGGACGACGGTACCGCCCGCTTTCTCGATCGCCGCGGGAATGACATCGGCGAAATCGCTCATCGCCGAGGCGCCGAAGATCACCACCATGTCATTGTCGCGCACCAGGGAAGCCGTGGCCTCCGCCACCGGCGCGATCTCATGCGCCGTGCGGCGCTCGGCCGTCAGCCTGCCGCCGGTGCGCGCCAGCCGCGCTTCGGTGACGCGCAGCGTCTTGTCGAGCACGGAAGGCTTGATGCCCGGCAGAACCGTCTGGATGACGCCGACACGCACGGGCCGGTAGGCATTGACGGCAAAGATCTCGCCTGCAGCGCAGATTTCTGTCGCAGCGTCGACCGGCGCTGAACCGACCGCGAAGGGAATGATCTTCACCGTCGCGACCATCTGGCCTTTCTCGACCGGCGCATGCTGCGCCAGCGTGGCGATGGTGATGGCGGGATCGATGGCATTGATGGCGTCGATGGCAGCGGCATCGACCGTGAAGATGCCCGGCGCCTTGGCGTGGAGGTTGACCCGCCCGGTCGCGGCAGGCTTGGCTTCGATGCCGCGAAAGGCCATGCTCCCGGCAATCGTTTGCGCGGCCGCATCCTCGCCGAGGTCGTCCTCAGCCAGAACAGCCGCAACGACCTCGGAAACACCGGCAGTCCGTAGCAGCGCCACATCTTCGGCGCTCAGCCTATGCGCCTTGCGGAAGCGGCGTTCACCAGCGGTGGTGGAGTGTGCCAGCACCGCGCCTTCCGCCGTCTCGATCGGGATCGGTCCGAATTTCACGCCGCCGCACCTTTTGCGTCCAGCCCGCGCGAGCGGAAGGCATGGATCGCCTGGGCCAACACCGCAACAGCAATCTCTCCCGGGCTGGCAGCACCAATATCGAGCCCGATCGGCGCATGGATACGGGCGATCTGGTCGGCGCTCGCGCCCAGCGCCAGCAAACGTTCGACACGCTTGGCATGCGTCTTCCTGCTGCCGAGCGCGCCGACATAGAAGCAGTTGGCGTCTAGTGCTGCCTTCAGGGCGAAATCATCGACCTTCGGATCATGGGTGACGGCGGCAAGTGCGGTGTAGCTGTCGAGCGGCTGACGCTTCAGCACATCCTCCGGCCATTCGGCATGAAGCGCCACATCGGGAAAGCGATCCGGCGTGGCGAAAGCGGTGCGGGGGTCGATGATCTCCACGGGATAGCCGGCGATCTTCGCCATCGGCGCCAGCGCCTGGCTGATATGGACAGCGCCAATCACGACCAGACGCGGCTGCGGCAGATGCGCGTTGAGAAAGAAAGTCCGCCCCTCGGCTTCGACCGAACCGGAATTACCGGTGCGAAACGCCCTGGCGATCGCGGTTCCGAGATCGCCGGCGACGTGATCGCCCTCGCGCACGATCCGGTCGCGGCCGTCACCGAGATCGGTGACAAGGATCGCCGCACGGCGGGCGCGTCGTTCGGCGTTCAAAGTTTTTAAGGCGTAGGGATCCATCAGGAAATCTCTTGTCCGAGCATCATCTTGTCCAAAAACCGGGTCCCACTTTTTGGGATCATGCTCTAGCCCAGTCTTTCCACGTACACCTTGATGCGGCCGCCACAGGACAAGCCCACTTGCCATGCGGTTTCGTCGGCAACACCGAACTCCAGCATCCTGGCCTTGCCGCTGTCGATGACGTCGATGGCCTCGCTGACCACAGCGCCTTCGACGCAGCCGCCCGAGACGGAGCCATGGAAATTGCCGTGTGCGTCGATGACCAGATGGCTGCCTACAGGTCGGGGCGCCGAACCCCAGGTCTCGACCACTGTCGCGATGGCCACGTCCTTGCCGTCCTTCATCCAGCCCTCCGCAATGATCAGCGGGTCGCGGGCCTCATCCAGATAAATGCTGTTTTCCATGACCGTTTCTCCAGAAGTCTGTTTTTCTCGGGATCTGTTTTCCGGATGGGAAGGATATGGTTATGCGGCGCGCCTCGCGCCAGCTTCCAGCCATCGGCGCGGATCGACGGATTGTGCCGACTTCTTGTCCAATGACGCGCAGAGATCGGCGAGCGCATCGAGATTGTGCACCGAGCGGAACTCGTCGACATGCGGCAGCATCGCCTTGACGCCACGGGCGCGCGCCTGGAAGCCGTCGAAGCGCAGCAACGGGTTCAGCCAGATCAGCCGCCGGCAGGATTTGTGCAGGCGCTCCATCTCCTCCGACAGGCCGGCGACATCGTCGCGCTCCAGCCCATCTGTGATCAGAAGCACGACCGCCCCCTGCCCCAGCACGCGACGCGACCATATCAGGTTGAACTCGGCCAGCGTGTCGCCGATGCGGGTGCCACCCGACCAGTCCATGACCGCCGCCGAACAGTCGGCAAGGGCTGCATCCGGGTCGCGATGGCGCATCTGCCGCGTCAGATTGGTCAGCCGGGTACCGAAGACGAAGGTGTGCACGCGACGCCTTTTTTCCGTCAGCGCATGCAGGAAATGCAGGAAAATCCGCGTGTACTGGCTCATCGAGCCGGAAATGTCGGCCAACACGACCAGCGGCGGATGAACCTCGCGGGCTGAGCGGAATTTCGGCAGGATCAGTTCGCCGCCGGTGCGCGCGGCCGAACGCATCATGGCGCGCGGATCGATGCGGCGGCCATGCGCATCGGCCTTGAAGCGCCGCGTCCGCACCATGTCGAAAGGCAACCGCAACTGCGCGATCGCCTTCTTGGCGTCGGCCATCTCGGCGGCGTTCATCTGGGCAAAATCCTTGGCCCGCAGCACCTCGTTGCCGGAAAAGGTGAAGCGGGCGTCGACCTCGATCTCGGGAATTTCCTGTGGCGGCTGGTTCTTCTGGTGTCCCTCGAACATCGCCTGGCTGACCCGGTTTTCAGCGGCGCGTGGCTTCTGCTTTTCCCTGGTGTCGGGCGCCACCGGCGAAAACATCGCCAGCATCTTTTCGATCAGTTCGCGCGACTTCCAGAACAGCCGGAAGGCCTCGTCGAAAATGGCGTGATCCTCATGCCGCGACACCAGCACGGCGTGCAGCGTCCAGTAGAAATCGTCGCGCGAACCGATGCCCGCGGCGAGCACCGCCTCGATGGCGTCCTTGACCGAGGCCGGCCCGACCCGCATGCCCGCCTTGCGCAAGGTGCGGGCAAAATAGACGATGTTGTCGGCGATCCGCCCGTGCGGCATGGCCTCTTTTGGCTCGGGGCGCGGCATCGCCTACTCCGCCGCCGAAAGCTCGGCCTTCACCTCGTTGAGGATGCGCCGGCCTTCGCCCTGTTCGATGCGGGCAATGTCGTCCTGGTATTTCAACAGCACGCCGATCGTATCGGAGACGGTTTCCGGATCGAGCGCCACCTTGTCGAGCTCGGTCAGCGCGCCGGCCCAGTCGATGGTTTCGGCGACACCCGGCACCTTGAACAGCTCGATCTGGCGCAGCTTCTGGATGAAGGAGACCACTTCGGCCGAAAGGCGCTGGTTGGCCTGCGGCACCTTGCGGCGCACGATCTCCAACTCGCGCTCGGCATTGGGATAGTCGACCCAGTGATAGAGGCAGCGCCGCTTCAGCGCGTCGTGGATCTCACGGGTGCGGTTGGTGGTGATGATGACGATCGGCGGCTCTTCCGCCTTGATGGTGCCGAGCTCGGGCACCGTCACCTGGAAGTCGGACAGGATTTCGAGCAGGAAGGCCTCGAACGCCTCGTCGGTGCGGTCGAGCTCATCGATCAGGAAAACCGGGGCAGCCCCCGCCTTGCCGGTCAGCGCATCGAGCACCGGGCGGCGGATCAGGTATTTTTCGGAGAAGACGTTGCGCTCCATGGCGGAGCGCTCGACCTTGCCGGCCGCCTCCTCCATGCGGATCTCGATCATCTGCGCGGCGTAGTTCCACTCGTAGACGGCGGACGAGACGTCAAGGCCTTCATAGCATTGCAGGCGGATCAGCCGGCGGCCGAGCGCCTGTGCCAACACCTTGGCGATCTCGGTCTTGCCGACACCGGCCTCGCCCTCAAGGAAAAGCGGCCGCTTCATACGCAACGACAGGAACAGTACGGTCGCCAGCGACCGGTCCGCCACATAGTCCGCACCGGTCAGGAGATCGAGCGTCTCGTCGATCGTCCGTGGCGCGGCGCGCGGTTTCAGCTCGGTCATTCTTTCTCCGTGAACGCCGCCGCTCCGCTTTCCAGTACGTGGTAGCCGCGGGCGTGATAGATCAGCGGCCGCAAATTATCGCCCATCCGCAGGCCTGTCACCTTGCCAAAAAGCACACGATGGGTGGCCAGGTCCTTGGTATCGATCAATTCGCAGTCGAACACGGCGAGCGCACCCTTCAGCGTCGGCGCGCCGGTGGAGATCACGTCCCATTCGCCGAGCGCGAAGCGCTCCTCGACCGGCAAGCCGGTGATTCCGGAAAAGCCGACTGACAGCGGCTCCTGGTGGGAAGCCAGGGTGTTCAAGGCAAACCTGCCGTTTTTCACGAACGGTTCGTTCTTGGGATTTTCGCGATTGAGACAGACCAGAATGGTCGGCGGGGTGTCCGAAACCGAGCAGGCCGCGATCACCGTCGCGCCGCGCTTGCCGGCCGGCCCGTCGGTGGTGACCACATGGACGTGGCCGGCAAAGTGGCTCATCGCGTCGCGATAGGCCTGCGGCCCAATGTCGTTCTTCTTCAGCACCGTATTTTTTCCATTGTCAGGATCCAATCGACATATATGGCCAGACATAGCCCGCCACAAGCGAAGTGCCTGAGCCATATCCCGAAATTCGCGTGTTGCACCAAGGCCGGGCAGCCTTTAGGTCTTGGCGGCAACAGTGCCGGAAGCATAGGACCGGCCCGGAGGATCCCATCGCTCGAATGCGACCCTGGACAAGAACAATAGCGGCGCTGTTCTGGCTGTTCCTGGCCAGTGGTGCGGATGCCCGGACGCTGCTGGTCGGCGTCTCGGCGCCCCTGTCGGGACCATCGGCCATTCTCGGCAAGCAGATCGAGGCCGGTACCGGTATGGCCGCCGAAGCGGACGGCATCGAACTCAAGACCGTGGATGACGCCTGCACCGCCGATGGCGGCGCTGCCGCGGCCAGGGAATTCGCAGCCGTCAAGGTCAATATCGTGGTCGGCTTTCTCTGCACCGAGGCGATCGAGGCGGCGATGCCGATCCTGAAGGACGCCAACATTCCGGTCATCACCATTGGCGTGCGAACCGAAAGCCTGACCGACCGCCGCGCCAAGACCGGCTGGCCGGTCTATCGCCTCGGACCACGCGGCGACGATGAGCGCAATGCGGTCGCGTCAGCCCTCACCCGCCTGTGGCAAAACGAATTGTTCGCCATTATCGACGACGGCACCATCTACGGCCGTGAAATCGCCGAGACGTTGCGGGCAGCGGCCGAACAGGCAGCGCTGAAACCTGTGTTCGTCGACACGTTCCGGCCCCAGCTCGACAATCAGATCGGCATGATCGGTCGGCTGAAGAAGGCCGGCGCGACGCATGTCTTTGCCGGCGGCGATGGCGACGACATCGCCATCATGGGCCGCGATGCCGCACAGCTTCAGGCGGGCATCGTCTTTGCCGGCGGCGAGAATCTGCGCACGCCGCCCGGCGACGTGCCCTATTCCTTGGGCACACTGATGATCGCACCGCCGGAATGGGCCGATGTCGCCGATCCAAAAGTGCTGGCGGCTTTTGCCGCGCAGAAAGTCGTGCCCGACGGCTATACGCTGCCGGCCTTTGCGGCGGTCGAAATCGCCAAGGCAGCGTCGGGCTTGTCCGAAAGCTCGGGCAAACCACTGACCGAAGCTCTGACCGGACAGGATTTCACCACGGCGATCGGGCCGATCCGGTTTGATGCGAAAGGCGATCTCAGCCGGAGCCCCTACCGCCTCTTCCGCTTCGATGGCACGCGCTTTGCGCCCTTGGAAAGCAACTGATGTTTCGCACCGGCCCACGCAACCTGATCACCGACGTTGCCGGCCTGCGCGTCGGCAATGCGTCCGACGCCAGGCTGAAATCCGGGGTAACGACCGTGCTTTGCGATGCGTCCACAGTGGCCGGCGTTCAGATCCTGGGCGGTGCGCCGGGCACCCGCGAGACCGACCTGCTCGAACCGCACAATTCCGTCGATGTGGTGCACGCCGTGGTGCTTTCGGGCGGCTCGGCTTTCGGCCTCGACGCAGCTTCCGGCGTGCAGGCGGCGTTGCGTGAACGCGGCATCGGCCTCGAGGTCGGCGGTTTTCGCGTTCCGATCGTGCCGTCGGCGATCCTGTTCGACCTGCACAATGGCGGCGACAAGGATTGGGGCCGTTATCCGCCCTACCGCGAGCTTGGCTATGAAGCCGCGCAAACCGCCACCGCCGATTTCCAACTCGGCAGCATCGGCGCCGGCACCGGCGCGCTCACTTCGGGGCTGAAAGGCGGCCTCGGCTCCGCCTCGACGCTGCTCGACAATGGCGTCACCATCGGCGCGCTGGCCGCCGTCAATCCGACCGGTTCGGTGACCACAGGCCGAACCCGCCATTTCTGGGCGGCACCGTTCGAAATCGGCGACGAATTCGGTGGGCTTGGCTATCCCTCGCCGATGCCTGACGAGGCGAAACGGATTCTTTTGAAGTACCGCGACAAACATTTTGGCCGGCAGACGGAGACCGGCGGCAACACCACCATCGCCGTCATTGCCACCGATGCGGTGCTCACAAAGGCTGCCGCCAAGCGCCTGGCGATGTCGGCGCATGATGGATTCGTGCGCGCCATCTGGCCGACGCACACGCCGGCCGATGGCGACCTTGTGTTCGCGCTGGCGACCGGCACGAGCGGTATCGAACTCTCCGCCGATGCAGCAATCGATCTCTGCGCCGCCGCCGGCGCCACCATGGCGCGCGCCATCAGCCGAGGCGTCTATGCCGCGACACCTGCCGAAAACGATCTGTTTCCGGTCTGGTCGTCACGCATGAAGTGAAGTGAAGCGATCAATCAGACCGGATCGGACTTTTCTTCCTCGAAGGTCACCGCGACATCAGAATTCGCCGACAGCCAGACCTTCTTGCCGTCGACTTCGGCAATCAGGCTCAGGGGAATGTAGTGGTGATGGCCCTTGTGGGCGCCCTCGCCGCTATCGGCCTTGGTCAGCTTGATGCGCTGGCCATCGACCTTGTCGACAGTGCCGACATGCACGCCATCGGCGCCGACGACTTCCATATGCTCACGAATTTTGCTGGTGTCGGTCATGGTGGTTCTCCATTGGGACTGCCGACAATAACAAATGACGGGCCGATTGGATGCATCGGCTTTCGCACCGCACGACGTTTTGATTCCGTCGTGCTAGGGGATTGAAACGATCACGGGGGTGAAGACCGATGCGAATGCTCTTTCTGTTTGCCGTTGGCCTGCTTGCACAGCTTGCGACCTCGATCGCGGCTCATGCCGGCGATGTCGCTGAACTTGAGATCCTCGGCTTCACCAAGGACGGCAGCGTCTTCGCTTTCGAGGAATATGGCGTGCAGGATGGATCGGGCTTTCCCTATGCCAACCGCTACTACATCGACACCAGCACCGACAGCTTTCTGAAGGGCACGCCGATCCGGGTCCGGCTTGAGGACGAGAATGCCAAACTGGATGCGGTGCGCCTTCAGGCCCGGCAAAAAGGCGAATCCATTGTCAGCCAGGCCGAGTTGGACGCCAACCGCGGCATCACCGCGGGTTTCAACCCGGTGACCGAGCTTTCGGCGGATCCGCACCGGATGGCGGTCAATCCGCGCCCGATCTTCACTCCGGTCGACCCACCGCTCGAGTTCCGGCTCGACGAGTTCGGCATGAACAACGCCGATGGCTGCGAGAGCCAGGGCGAAATCAACGGCTTCCGGCTGCTGCGCATCGAGGCGCAGGATGGCGGCACGACCAAGCTGCTGCACGAGGACAAGGCGATACCGAAAAGCCGGGGTTGCCCGAACGGCTATCGCATCGGCGCCGTGCAGACCTTTTCCATGGACAGCCTCAGCGCCTATGCCGTGCTGATCGCGGTGCGCCAATACGGCTTTGAAGGCCCGGACTTTCGCTGGATCGCGGTGACCGGCCGCCTGTGACACCCCCTGCTCAACCCGCCGCGCGCGATCGTGCGCTGAACCGCCTTCGCCGCGCGATACCGACGCCGCGCACAGCGCTTATCGGCGCCTTGTTGTGGGCCGTGACAATGGGCGCCAGCGCGCTCCTCACCTTGTCTTTGGGCGACTGGGAGACGCCGGCGAAAATCCTCATTGTCACCATGCTGTTTGCGGCGGGAGCTGCGCTGGCCTTCCCCATCGGCCTGTTTGCGGCGCGGCTGGTCTCGCAGGGAAGACGCTGGGAAGTCGCTTTCGCCGCCGCCTTCGTGTGCCTAGCAGCGGCGACGATCGGCCTGACCGGCGGGCTGTTTGCCCTGCAGTACCGCTCCTACTACGCCGAGTGGCATGCGCCTGCTTTCACCCGCACCTGGGTCTTCCAGTTCGTCTTCACGACGTTGATTGCGCTCTATCAATTCGTGGTGCTGGGCATCCGGCTCTATTTTCCAGTTGGTTTCATCGCTCTGTTTGCCGCGGGCGTCTGGTTTGCGCGCCAGCGGCGTTGAGCATTTTGCTCGCCTCTGTTAGGACGCGGGCAAACTTCTCGATATGTCAGGACTGACCGATGATCCCTCGCTATTCCCGGCCGGAAATGGTCGCCATCTGGTCGCCAGAAACCCGGTTCCGCATCTGGTTCGAGATCGAAGCCTATGCCTGCGATGCGCTGGCCGAACTCGGCGTCATCCCCAGGGAAGCGGCAAAAACCATCTGGGAAAAGGGCAGTGCCGCAAAATTCGACGTCGAGGCGATCGACGAGATCGAGCGCGTCACCAAGCATGACGTCATCGCCTTCCTGACCCATCTCGCCGAATTCGTCGGGCCGGATGCCCGGTTCATCCACCAGGGCATGACCTCATCGGACGTTCTCGACACCTGCTTCGCCGTACAGCTGACCCGCGCCAGCGACATCCTGCTCGCCGATATCGATGGTCTGCTTGCAGCGCTCAAGCGCCGCGCCTTCGAGCACAAGAACACCGTCACCATTGGCCGCAGCCACGGCATCCATGCCGAGCCGACGACCTTCGGCGTCAAGCTGGCGCAAGCCTATGCCGAGTTCTCGCGCTGCCGCGAGCGGTTGGTGCACGCGCGAGAGGATATCGCCACCTGTGCGATCTCCGGGGCTGTGGGCACCTTCGCCAACATCGACCCCTATGTCGAGGAACATGTGGCGGCGAAGCTCGGCCTGAAGCCCGAGCCGGTGTCGACGCAGGTGATCCCGCGCGACCGCCACGCGATGTTCTTTGCCACGCTCGGCGTCATCGCCTCGTCGGTCGAGCGGCTGTCGATCGAGATAAGGCATTTGCAGCGCACCGAAGTGCTCGAAGCGGAAGAGTATTTTTCGCCGGGCCAAAAGGGCTCCTCGGCCATGCCGCACAAGCGCAACCCGGTGCTGACCGAAAACCTCACCGGCCTTGCCCGCATGGTTCGCTCCATGGCGATGCCGGCGATGGAGAATGTGGCGCTCTGGCACGAGCGCGACATTTCCCACTCCTCGGTCGAGCGCATGATCGGCCCTGACGCCACCGTGACGCTCGATTTCGCACTGTCACGGCTGACCGGCGTCATCGACAAGCTGCTCGTCTATCCCGACAACATGCTGAAGAACATGAACAAGTTCCGCGGCCTCGTGCATTCGCAGCGTGTCATGCTGGCGCTGACGCAGGCTGGGTTGTCTCGCGAAGACTCCTACCGTCTGGTCCAGCGCAACGCCATGAGGGTGTGGGAGCAAGGCGCTGATTTTCTTGAAGAATTACTGGCCGACAAGGAAGTGACCGCTGCCCTGCCCGAGGCCGAAATCCGCGAGAAATTCGACCTGGGCTATCACACCAAGCATGTCGACACGATCTTCAAGCGGGTGTTTGGCAAAGCCTGAGGCAAAGCGCTATACCGTCGCTGGCGTCAAGCTGAGCACCCCTCATCCGACCTCGCTTCGCGAGGCCACCTTCTTCCACAAGGGGAAAAGGAAAGGCTGCGGCAACCTTGCCGCCAAGCATCAGCGATCGAGATTTGCAGAGCCGCGAGCGGCAGGCTTCACCTTCTCCCCTGTGGGAGAAGGTGGATCGGCGCGCAACGCCGCGACGGTTGAGGGGTGCTCCAGCTTGGCGCAGCCCTCAAATCAAGCCTTGCCAGGCACAGTCCTGATCACCGTGCCCCATGGATCTTCGCGGGTCACCGGGCTGGTCACATTGTCCGAACGCATCTCGACCCAGGCCAGACCCGACCGGCTGGGATCGCGGCGGCCGGCGCCCGAACTCTGCCAGGCGTTGGCGCCGATGTGGTGGTGATAGCCGCCTGACGACAGGAACACCGCCTGGCCGCCATATTTGGCCACCGTGTCGAAGCCGAATTCCTGGTTCCACCAGGCTTCGGCGTCTTCCGGCCTGCCGACGCGAAGGTGGACATGGCCGACGACGCTGTTTTCCGGCGCGCCCTGCCAGCCGGCGTCACCCGCAGGCACTTCGGCAACGACGGACGGAATGTTCATCCGCTCGGTCGCCATCGCCACCTTGTCGCCATTCCACTTCCAGTCCTGCGGACGGCGGTCGGCATAGATCTCGATGCCGTTGCCTTCGGGATCGGTCAGGTACAGTGCTTCGCTGACCAGATGGTCGGAAGCGCCCTCGATGGCGATCTTGTTTGATATGGCGTGGTTGATCCAGCGGCCGAGATCGGCACGGCTGGGCAGCAGGAAGGCCGTATGGAACAGGCCTGCGCTGCGAGGATCATCCGGCTTGGCCGAAGGATCGGCCTCGATGACCAGCAACGGACGGTTGGCGGCGCCCAGCGTGATCGCCCCATCGGCGCGGCTCAGTTCCTGCAGACCGACGATGCTGCGATAATATGCGGCAAGGCTTTCCGCGTCGCGCGCCTTCAGCCCGACGCGGGCAACGCTGACCGGGGTGGTGGCGGCAAAAGGCAACTCGCTCATCAAATGCTCCGTTCGACCTGCGATGAAGCTCCCAAAGCGAGAAACCCCACTCCGCCGATCATTGTACGTCGTGTCAGTTCCAAAGTCAGGGTTCCCGCGCACGGCTGTTTCTTTTCCTGACCACAGATCGTCCATCCGCATCGTTCACACAAGACGCGAAGAAGCGAACATGGTGTTCACTATTGTGATCAAACGTGGCGTTTCTGCCGGTTGCACGAAGCGATGCCGCTCGCTATCTCAGCGCCATGAAGGTCAGAGACGCAGATATTCTCATCGTGCCGGGCTACACCAATTCCGGCCCCGACCATTGGCAGAGCCGCTGGCAGTCGAAGCTGTCGACGGCGCGCCGCGTCGAACAGGCGGAGTGGTCGAAGCCGGTGCGCGAGGACTGGACGGCGAGCGTCGCCAAGGCGGTCAACGAGGCCGAGCGGCCGGTCGTCCTGGTCGCGCACTCACTTGGCGTCGCCGCGGCGGTGCAAGCCATTCCGCAATTCCGCAAGCCGGTCGCCGGGGCCTTCTTCGTGGCGCCGCCCGATGTCGCTAACCCCGAGATCAGGCCCAGGCACCTGATGACCTTCGGCCCCTACCCGCGTGAGCCGCTGCCCTTTCCCTCGATCGTGATTGCCAGCCGCAACGATCCGTTCTGCGCCTTCGATGTCGCCGAGGACATTGCCGGCGCCTGGGGCTCGCTGTTCATCGACGCCGGCGAGACCGGGCATCTCAGCGAGGATTCAGGATTCGGCCCTTGGCCCGAAGGCTCCATGACCTTCGCCAAGTTCCTGACGGACCTGTAATATATACGGTCAAAGCCTGAACACGAAGCTGCTCGGCAGGCCATCCGGCTTGCGTGAACAATAATTTAATGCAGATCGCGATAATCTCTCCAGCAACGGCGAACTCTGTTCGCCGAACGATTATATTCGCGCGTACTAAATAGCAATTATTCAAAGAAAGCCCATACTTGGCCAAGGATGCTTCACTCGAATTGTTAAGAGGTGTCGCCGCGCTCGTAGTTCTGAATGGGCATTGTTTGGGTGCTTTTGCGCCATTGATGGAAGGCGAGGGAGACTTGGCCGGGCAATCGCTCAAAACAAGCCTGGCTTTCGTCGCGTTCAATGGCGGCTCCGCCGTCTACCTGTTTTTCGTCCTGTCTTCCTACGTGCTCGTGAAGCGTTATTTTCAGACCAGCAAGGCACAAGATCTGCGGTTGGGTGCGATCAAGCGCCTGCCACGCCTGGCCGGCCCGGTACTCGTTACGACGCTGGCATCCTGCATCATCTTCAAGCTCGACCTGTATTTCATCAAGGATGCGGCCGCTGTCACCCAATCCGACTGGCTGAGAAGTTTCGGCAATGCTTCAAAGGTGCTATCGCCGGAGACTGCGAGTTTCGCCGACGCGTTTCTGCAAGGGGCGTGGCGGACGTTCATCTACGGCGACAACTATTATGACAGCAGTCTGTGGACCATGACGGTCGAGTTCTGGGGGAGCATGCTGACCTTCGCCCTCGCCCCGATCGTCTTTTTCCTTCAAGGCCGCTGGACGTTATCGTTCTGGGTCTGCATAGCAGCAGTCGTGTTCCTGGCGCTGCAAGTCAGTTACTTTCTTTGTGCCTTTCCGGCCAGCCTCTTGCTCTATCCGCTTCTCGCCATGGATTTTCGCCCGAATCGGTGGGTGAGAGGCGCCATGGTGATGGTTTCCCTGGCGCTGCTGGGTTATGCGGGGAGTGCCGTGGGCATATATCGCCCGTTCGCCGTGCTTGACGTGGCTTCCGATGTGGGCCTGCGGCAAGCCTGCGTGGCCATCCCGGCAAGCGTCATGTTGGTCTACGCGGTGCTGAGTGTGGATGAGCCTCTATCATGGCTCTCGGGTAAGGTGGCACGTTTTCTGGGCGACCTGTCCTTCCCACTCTACCTCGTGCATGTACCCGTTATCTGCTCATTGGGGTCATGGGTTTTGTTGACAAGCGGTTCCACCGCACTCGGCGCCGCCGCCGCCATACTGGGTTCGATCCTCGCGGCGTTGCCGCTCATGACCTTCAACAACTGGTGGGTCCAGATGGTCGGCGCCCTGTTCAACAGGTTCAGGCGCGGCGGACCTATCGCCGCGGCGCCTGCGGCGTCGAGCGCCTAACCGCCCGGCGCTGTGACGGCAGTGCGTCCGGTTCGGGTTCAGGATCCGATCGAATCCTTGATGCCCTTGAGCAGGGTCTTTGCGCCCAGTGAAATCAGCGCATGCTCCGAGCCCATGGCCAGCAGGCGATAGCCCATCGACACGACCCGGCCGGCAATTGCCGGCTCGACAACGTAGATCGCCGCATGTTTGCCGGCCTTGCGGGTGCGCTCGGCCACCGACGCCACCGTCTCCATCATGCTTTCCAGCGTCGAATTGACCGTGGCGCCATTGCTCCAGGCGATCGAGAAATCCGACGGGCCCAGGAAGATGCCGTCGATGCCGGGCGTGTCGAGGATGCCATCGAGCGCATCGAGGGCTGCACGCGTCTCGACCATGGCGAAGGCCATGGTGCGCTGGTTGGTGTCGCGCAGCCAGTCGGCCTGGTCGCCTTGGCCGTGGCGGGGAAAAGCGTAGGTCGGGCCCCAGGAGCGCTCGCCGACCGGCGGGTATTTCATGGCGGCGGCGAACAGTTTTGCGTCGGCAACCGAGTTCACCATCGGCGCGATGACCGCCTCGGCGCCGAAATCGAGCGCGCGGCTTGCCATGTCGAAACGGCCAACGGGAATTCGCACCAGCGCCGGCTTGCCGGTAGCGAGCACCGGCACCAGGCCACGCAGCACGCTGTCTTCGTGATGGCCGCCATGCTGCATGTCGAGCGTGACGGCATCGAAACCCTGCTTGGCGACGATCTCGACCGTCAAGGCATCCGGCACACCGGACCATGCGGTGAACAACGTTTCATCGGCCGCGAGGCGGGACTTCAGGGACATGAACTCTTTCCTTGTTAGCGACCGCAGTTTCAGCCGGAAACCGCGGCAAAGGCAAAGAAAAACCGCCCGGATAGGCCGGGCGGTCGATTGGTCCAGCGTATGGCCGCGGGATCAGCGCATGGCCCGGATCAGGTGTTCTTGATCTGCTCGATCGCCTGCGCCATCAGTTCGTCCATGGTGCGGCGGATCTGGTGGTCCGACTGCTCGACGCCGGCCGCGTCGAAATCCCCGCGGATCTTGCGGAACACGTCGTGGTCGCCGGCCTCCTCGATGTCGGAGATAACCACTTCCTTGGCATAGGCGTCGGCATCGGCGCCGGACTTTCCGAGCTTTTCGGCGGCCCACAGGCCGAGCGCCTTGTTGCGGCGCGCCGAGGCCTTGAACCGAAGCTCCTCGTCGAATGCGAATTTACGCTCAAAGCCCTCTTCACGGTCTTTCATGCTGCTCATGGCGTCCCTCCGGGTCAAATTCGATTCGTTGGCGGTGAATATGTGCGTTGTCAAAGCACAAACCAAAAGGTCGCGGGCCGGTCAATATGCTTCATCGCATGCTGCGCTGCGGCATTTCAGTCCCGAAAGCGGTTGATTGGAAGGATTTGCCGATTGAGCAAACGATGTGATTGGGATAGACCCGGCATTGAACCCTACCGTAGCCGCACTATTTCAGGCAGACGGACAGGAAATGGTCTGATACCGCCTGTCCGGAACCCCAGAGAAAAATCAGATGAAAAATCGCCGCCGCATTTATGAAGGCAAGGCCAAGATACTCTATGAGGGACCCGAACCGGGCACGCTTATCCAGTTCTTCAAGGATGATGCAACCGCGTTCAACAAGAAGAAGCACGAGGTCATCGACGGCAAGGGCGTCCTCAACAACCGCATTTCCGAGTATATTTTCAACCACTTGAACCGCATGGGCATTCCGACCCATTTCATCCGCCGTCTGAACATGCGCGAGCAGCTGATCAAGGAAGTCGAGATCATTCCGCTCGAAGTGGTGGTGCGCAATGTCGCCGCCGGCTCGCTGTCCAAGCGGCTCGGCATCGAGGAAGGCACCGTTCTGCCGCGCTCGATCATCGAATTCTATTACAAGGCCGACGCGCTCGACGACCCGATGGTGTCGGAAGAGCACATCACCGCGTTCGGCTGGGCGAGCCCGCAGGAAATCGACGACGTGATGGCGCTGGCCATCCGCGTCAACGACTTCCTCTCCGGCCTGTTCATGGGCGTCGGCATCCAACTCGTCGACTTCAAGATCGAATGCGGCCGCCTGTTCGAAGGCGACATGATGCGCATCGTCGTCGCCGACGAGATCTCGCCGGACTCCTGCCGCCTGTGGGACGTGGCGACGCAGGACAAGCTCGACAAGGACCGTTTCCGCCGCGACATGGGCGGCCTCGTCGAGGCCTACCAGGAAGTTGCCCGCCGCCTCGGCATCATGAACGAGAACGAGCCGCCGCGCCCGACCGGCCCGGTGCTCGTCGCCTCGACCGACGGCCTCAAAGGCAAGCCGCACTGATCGCGGTTTGCGACCCGATAATCAGAACAGGAGCATGTCCAGCGTGATCAAGGCCCGCATTACCGTCACCCTCAAGAACGGCGTGCTCGACCCGCAGGGCAAGGCGATCGAACACGCATTGTCGGGCCTGGGCTTCGGCGGCGTCGGCACGGTGCGGCAGGGCAAGGTGTTCGATGTCGAGCTGGCGGAAAGCGACAAGGCCAAGGCCGAAGCCGACCTCAAGGCCATGTGCGACAAGCTGCTGGCGAATACGGTGATCGAGAATTATAGTGTGACGCTTACCTAAGGCTGTGCCGGAGGCACGGATGCCTGAAGTCACGAATGAACTGATGTACGAGCTTCTCGAGATTGTAGCGATCAGGCTTGCAGGCGTTGAGCACGCAAACGGACGTCAACAATATCTACGCGATAGCAGGCCGTATCGATCAACATCTTGAACGGATTGAGCAGCGCCTCGAGTTGCGCGAACTCGCCGAAGCACAAAGGCCTTACGAACCGAAATGAAATCAGCCGTCGTCCTCCTGCCTGGCCTCAATCGCGACCGCGACATGATCGCGGCGCTGACCAAGATTTCGGGAACACCGCCGGTCACCGTCTGGCAAACCGACACCGAAATCCCCGATGTCGATCTGATCGCCATTCCGGGCGGTTTTTCCTTCGGCGACTATCTGCGCTGTGGCGCGATCGCCGCGCGCATGCCGGTCATGCGGGCAGTGGCCGAAAAAGCGGCCGCGGGCGTGACGGTCATCGGCGTCTGCAACGGTTTCCAGATCCTGGTCGAGGCCGGCTTGTTGCCGGGCGCCTTGATGCGCAACACCTCGCTGAAATTCGTCTGCCGGCAGGTGAAGCTCGAGATCACCAATGCCAACACCATGTTCACCCGCCGCTATCAGCCGGGCCAGATCATCCGCTCGCCGGTCGCGCATCATGACGGCAATTATTTCGCCGACGCCGACACGCTTGCCCGTCTCGAAGGCGAAGGCCAGGTGGTGTTCCGCTATGCCGAGGGCACCAACCCCAACGGCTCGATCAACGACATTGCCGGCATCGTCAACAGCCAAGGCAATGTGCTCGGGCTGATGCCGCATCCGGAAAACCTGATCGAAGCAGCCCATGGCGGTACCGACGGCCGCGGACTGTTCGAGAGCGCCCTCGGCATCGCTGCCTGACGATATCGAAGCGAACAGCTTGAAAACAGCCGGACATTCCTGTCTCTTTGGAGCAAGTCTGGTTCATTGGGGAGAGAGACGGTCATGAAACTCTATTCGCGGCCGTTGTCGCCCTACTCGTCGATCGTGCGGGCATTGGCCTACATCAAGGACGTACCACTCAAGATCATCGCGCCGCCGCCCGGTTTTCCCATCCCGGAAGAGTTTCGCGCCATCTCGCCGATGAACCGGATTCCGGTGCTGATCACCGGCTCGGGCGAGACGATTGTCGAATCGGTGGTCATCGCCGAATATCTCGAGGAACGGTTTCCGGAACCGGCGCTGCTGCCGCCCGATTCCAAGGACCGTGCGCTGGTGCGCATGTTCGCCCGCATCACCGATCTCGATGTGCTGACCCCGTTGATGAAGCTTTTCGAGCTTCATTCCGTGCCGAAGCGCAACAATGCCGAGATCGACGCTCAGTTCGCCCGCCTGCATCATGGACTGGCGGCAATCGAGGCCCGTATGGCGCAAGGGCCCTTCGCACTCGGCGACGACATCAGCTTCGCCGATGCCTGGCTGACGCCGACGCGGTTCATCTTCAACAATTTCCGCGCCATGACAGGACGCCACGACCTGCTCGACGCCTATCCCAAATTCGACGCCTACCAGCAGATCGCGTCGCAACACCCGGCATTGTCGCGTGTGTGGGGCGAGATGACCGACGGCTTGAAAATCTTCCTGTCCGAGCTTGAGATGGGTGCCGCTTGATCAAGTCGAGGACGATCGCGCTGGTCGCCGCGGCGGGCTTTGTGCTGGCATCCTGCCAGTCGACGCCAAAGAGCACGCCTGTTCCCTCGGGCAAAAGTGCTGCGCTGCTGGCCATGGAACAAGTGGCGATCGCCGCCCACAAATGCTGGATCGCCAGCAAGGACCCGGCCTTCAAACCGTACCAGATGGCCAATGAGCTGAATTCGTTCAGCGGCACGCCGCGTTTCCTGCTGGTTCCGGCCAAGCACTATGGCGGCAAACCTTTGCTGGTCGTGCAGGCGCAAGGCAATTCTAGCCGTGTCGACGTCTTCGGACCGCTGATGAACGATCCGCTCGGCGCCCGCATCGGCTCCGACATTGCGCGCTGGCAGGCCGGCAATCCGGCCTGCGCCGCGACGGCCTAGCCCATGGGCCGGTTCCTGCAGATTGTGGGGCTGGTCATCGGTCTGGCCGGGCTCATCCTGCAGTTCTGCATCAGCATTCCTGCATCGATGGAAGCAGGCCGCAGCCTGCTTGGCTCCGTCATTTTCGTCTTCAGCTTCTTCACCATCCTGACCAACATCGGCGCGGTGCTGGTGTACACGTCGCTGCTGTCACCCACCTTCTATGCCTGGCTGCCGGCCTTTGCAGGGGCGCGGATGCGCACCGGCGTTGCGGTTTCGATCGCACTGGTCTTCATCATCTACGCAACGGTTCTGGCACGACTCTGGCAGCCGCAGGGACTGTTCCTGCTCTGCGATGTTCTCCTGCACTACGTCACGCCGGTGCTGTTCGTGCTGTGGTGGCTGATATCGGGCGCCGACGGCCGGACACGCTGGAGCGACATTTCGTGGTGGGTGATCTATCCCATCGCTTATCTGGTCTATGCGCTGGTGCGGGCGCCGCTTGCCGGCGAGGTGCCCTACCCTTTCCTGAACATCGCCAAGAACGGCGCGACCAGCGTCGTCATCTCAGCTGCAGCCATCACCGGACTTTTCCTCGTGCTGTGCGTGGTCGCCGTCCTTGCGGACCATGCCGTTGCACGCACCAGGGCGTCGAGGGTCCGTTAGAACTGTACGGACCTTCTGTCCGGATTTCCCGGGACCATCATCTTTCCCAAACCGGTTCCCACTTTTGGGATCACGGTCAGTCCCAGAACGGCCTGATGCCCTCGCGGTGGGCGTCGCAGCGCGTGACGCCGATATCCTTGAGCTGGTCGTCGGTCATCTCCAGCAGAGCCAACCGGCTGCGGCGGCGATCCAGCAGGTTGTCGATCCATCTTGCCAGCGACCTCAGCACGCGCACAAGGCGGCTGACAAAGCCGCGCTGAGCCGACGGGCGTGTCGATTGGGCCGATAATGCAGCGCTCGAATGACGTATTGTCGCAATTGTATTCATTTTCTTTCTGCCAAAGTCCTAAATTGTACCCTTTTGGCACGCGATTGATATGTATTGACTCATCTATCGGTGCAATATAGAAAATTGTCACCATGACAAATTGGCTTCCAGATCTCACTGCCGGCTCCGGCCCGCTGTATCAGCGGCTGGCGGATTCCATCGAGACGGACATCGATCGGGGCGTGATCGATGCCGGCGCAAAGTTGCCGCCGCAGCGCGACCTCGCC